>JAHRWC010000450.1 GCA_019090365.1 Flavobacteriaceae bacterium | reverse complement strand
TCATCTACTTTAGGATAGTTAGAAGAACGGTCTAATTGTGCATTTTTAATAGTTCCATCTTTAGTTACCGTAAATGATAGCTTCGCAGGTTTTAACTTTTTAGGGTCTACTCCTACTCTTACTTCTTCTGTGTTCTCTTTCAAGAAATATGCAAGCGCATCCATCCCAAACAAATAAGTGGCTTGCTTAACTGGCACTACTGTTAAATGTGGTGTGGATTGAGAACCTTCTAATTGACCTGTCTCATGATTTATTTGTAGATATTCAGCATTAATCACAAAACTGGTTGATACGTCAAATGATTGTATAAGCTCTAATTGTTCTTGGTTTAAATCAATCGTATTTCCATTCGCTCTAATGTCTGAGCGTTTTTCATCTTTAAAAATGATGACACTTACCAATTTTAGTCTATTAATCCAATTGATTTGTTCTTCAGGAATAAAATCTTTGATGGATGTCGCCTTTTGCAATTCTTCTTTTGTTATTCCACCAAAACGTGGACCAATTTCATAGATGAAATCTTCAAAAACTTCAAACTCTTTTTTGGTTTCAGGATACATTTTTTCTTCAACTACGGAAGCATCTAAAGGTTCTTCAATAACTTCATTTGAATTCATAAAACCATATGCCGTAAAACTTAATACGATAAGGGCTACTCCAAAAATTAAAAAGTTCTTTTTCATAATTATTCTTTTATTGATTAATGAATATCAAATGTAAAAGGGAATGGAGTTTTAATCATTCAATTAATTGTCAAAAAAGTGTAAAATTATTGTGAATGCTAGTAAAACAAGCTAATAAGTTAATAAAAAAAAGCTTAAGACTTCACTTTCCAGTGTCGCTCTTTGTTGAGTTCTTCTTCGTTTTGAAGTTCTTCTTTAGGAATTACCTTCAATAAAGAAGGATGTTGCTCAATGGCAAATTGTAGTTTTTCAACAATAGCATCAACACTATCATTTTCGTAATCAATTTCTAATGGTTCTTTAATTACCATAGATTGTAGAATTCCTTTTTTACGAATACGAATCCCTTTTTTATCAAACGAACGTCTAAATCCGTCAATAACAATCGGCACTACAATGGGTTTATTTCTTTTAATAATGTGCGCTGTTCCTCTTCTAATTGGTTTCCATGGTTTTGTAGTTCCCTGCGGAAATGTAATCAACCAACCATCCTTTAAGGCTTTTGAGATATTACTAACATCACTCATTTTTACTTGTCGGTTCACCTCTTGACCTTCAGCTCGCCAAGTACGTTCAATACTCACAGAACCTGCATAGGCCATGATTTTCGGTAATAATCCAGCTTGCATGGTTTCTTTGGCTGCCACGAAATATACATTCAGTTTAGGGCGCCATAAATAACCAATATTTTTAATGCTATCGGTACGTCCACTTAAACTTGCGTTAAACACATGAAACATGGATACAACATCTGCGAAATAGGTTTGATGGTTTGAAACAAATAGAACATTGTTTTCGGGTAAGTCTTTTATAATTTCGGAACCTTCGATATGAAGCTGATTAAAACCTTTAAAACGTCTATGTGTTAAGGAACCTAAGATTCGAATTAACCAAAGTTTTAAAAATAAAAGATGTCCAAATGGATTTTTTTTAAAAAGCCCCATGCATTTGATTTATTATTTGAATTGTAAGATTGAAGTCTCAACAATGCGGATGCGAAGATACGAAATAAACCTGTTTACAGCAGTTCTTTTAGCATTTCTCGTACTTCATTTAACATCATGGCAGTTGCTCCCCAAACCACATGACCGTTTAGTAAAAAGGCAGGTACCTCAATATTAGTGGCATACGATGTACTAATTGTTTTTGTTATTTCTACGTTCTCGTCCATAAAATGAACCAAAGGCACTTCAACCAATGCTTCTACTTCTTCTTCTTGCAGTGTAAATTGTGGAGTTCTTTTTGAAATTCCTAAATAAGGATGCACAAAATAATTGCTTGGCGGAATGTAAATTTCTGTAAGTTGTTTTAACACTGAAATAGAATCACGTACCACACCTACTTCTTCTTCAGTTTCACGCAAGGCAGTTTCTAATAAAGAATCGTCTTCAAGTTCATACTTCCCTCCTGGAAAGCCTATTTGCGCTGAGTGCACTCCTTTATAGGTCTTTCTTAATATTAAAGCCAAATGAGTTTCTCCTGAAATCGATGGATAAAATAATGCCATTACTCCCGCTTTTTTAGCGGTCTTCGCTTTATGCGCTTGCTTTTTTAATTCAAGCAAACGTTCAATAGGCGCCATTTTTAAATGTAGAGCTTCTCCTGGAAGTTCCATTTTTGTTATTTTTACAATCCTATTTTCAAATTCCTGAAATGTCATTAATGAAATATATCGTTTTTTTTAGTTTGCTTTTATCGCTTCTTACAAGTTGTGAAGATAAGAAAAAGTCTTCCGAAGTGAATACCAAAGTTACTTCTGAAAAAGTAAAAATACAAGCTGAATTAGATTCACTTTCAGCATTGCGAACCTTAGATTCTATTAAAAAGAATGCAGCTCCTACTTATCCGAAAATCACACAAGATAATGTTGAAGCATTTTTAACTGAATACGGTGAAAACAATCCTGAAACAAAAGTGTTAATTAGCACCACTGAAGGAGATATCGAAATTCAATTGTACAAAGACACTCCTTTACATCGTGCAAATTTCATCTACTTAGTAAAACAAAAATAC
>JAHRWC010000449.1 GCA_019090365.1 Flavobacteriaceae bacterium | reverse complement strand
TTCGTCGGCAGCGTCAGATGTGTATAAGAGACAGATACAGTTGACCTAATGCGTGATCTGAAGAAACCTTTATTTGTTATTCCTGAGAACTTTAAGAATAAAACCATTGACGAAATTCAAGAATCTCTAACTTCAGAAACAAAAAGTTCTGCTGGAGATAAACATGAAACAGGTCGAGCTATGTTGCAATTAGAACGCGAAAAAGCTGGACATCAGTTATCTGAAATTCAAAAAATTAATCAATTACTATCTAAGATAGATGTTTCAAAAACATCACAAACTATCGGACTAGGAAGTGTCATTTTTACAACTCAAGCTAATTATTTTATTACTGTAAGTGCTGGAGAATTGAAATTCGATAATCAATCTTTCTATGCGATTTCTGCAAACACACCTATTGCTAAATTATTGTTAGGTAAAGGTGGAGACGAACAAATTAAATTTAGAGCTCAAGAGTTTAAAATTATTAAAGTTATCTAGATTAATCTAAATCATTTTCGACTTATCTTTAAAAAAAATTAGAGAAAGAAATTGAACAAGAATTCCTCAACTTTTGATGTTATTATTATTGGTGGTGGATTGGCTGGTTTATCAAGTGCTATTCATTTATCGAAAGCAAGTTTGAGTGTTTTAGTGATTGAAAAAAATAGTTATCCAAAGCATAAAGTTTGTGGTGAATACATTTCTAATGAAGTCTTACCTTATTTAAAATTTCTTGATATTGATGTCTTTAAATTAGGTGCAAAAAAAATTGATAAATTTCAATTATCCACAACCAAAAGTAAACTGATATCTTCAACGTTACCTCTAGGAGGTTTCGGTATTAGCCGATTTTGTTTAGATGATGCTTTAGCTAAGAAAGCGATTCAAGTTGACGCAGAAATCCTTCAAGATTCGGTTGAAGATGTTCAATTTTCAAATGATAAATTTTCGGTAAAAACAATAAATGCTAAGCAATATGAAGCTAGAATCGTAATTGGTGCATATGGAAAACGCTCAAACCTTGACATCAAATTAAAGCGGCAATTTATAAAACGTAAGTCACCTTATTTAGCTGTGAAAACACACGTTAAAGGAAATTTTCCTGATGATGTTGTAGCATTACATAATTTTGAAGGCGGTTATTGTGGTGTTTCTAAAGTAGAAAATAATCACATTAATTTATGTTACATCACCAGTTTAGATGCGTTTAAAATGCATAAAGATATTGATGAATTTCAACAGAACGTGATATATAAAAACACATTTCTTAAAGATATTTTCAATAACACAAGTCCTGTCTTTGAAGAACCGTTAACCATAAGTCAAATTTCGTTTGATAATAAAAAACCAATAGAAAACCACATCATTATGTGTGGTGATACAGCGGCTTTAATTCATCCTCTTTGTGGAAACGGAATGAGTATGGCTATACGAAGTGCTCAAATAGCTTCACTACTAATTATTAAATATTTTAATTCGGAAATTTCCGATAGAGAAGCACTAGAAAAGCAGTACCTTAGAGAATGGAATACAGCGTTTAAATTGCGTTTAAAAACAGGTCATATTATAGCTGATTTATTTAATCAACCCAAATTATCAGAAGTATTGATGCAAGTACTAAAATGGTTTCCAGGTATTTTGCCTTTTATCATAAAACGAACACATGGTAACCTAATGAAATCAGAATGAGATTGTTAGTGAATACGACATATAGAAGTGAGGAAGAAGAAATCATGGACGATTTGAATTATAATGGTCCAATACTTCATGATGCGTTGGACAAACTTGCAAAAATCAACCATTGGTTAGGCGGAAATAAAGTCACTATTAACGGACTTAAAAAAGCACTCAAAAACCATCCAAAAAATGAAGCCTTAACTATTATAGATTTAGGGTGTGGAGGAGGTGATATATTGAGAGAAATCTCTAGATTTGGCAAGAGAAATGGTTATCAATTTCACTTAATTGGAATAGATGCAAATCAACACACCGTTGATTACGCCAATACATTATCAGAAGCTTATGAGAATATAGAATTTAAAGCGATTGATATTTTCTCTGA
The DNA here is from genome assembly GCA_019090365.1 of Flavobacteriaceae bacterium. Taxonomy (GTDB): domain Bacteria; phylum Bacteroidota; class Bacteroidia; order Flavobacteriales; family Flavobacteriaceae; genus Marifrigoribacter. The sequence goes on along the minus strand of JAHRWC010000449.1, from coordinate 736 downwards.
GGCGTTTATTGAAATAAAATATGATGTAGTTTTAACAACATTGTTTCTCCATCATTTTAAAGAAAGAGAACTGGTTTCGTTTTTAAAACCTGTTTTAGAAAAAGCAAGATTAGGTGTCGTTGTTAACGATTTACACAGACACAAACTCGCCTATTACTTGTTTAAATTATTGTGTACAACTATAAATAATAAAACAATTGTTGAAGATGGGTTAACTTCTGTGTTAAGAGGATTCAAGCGAGAAGAGTTAGTTCATATTTCACAGCAATTAGATACAAATTATCAAATACAATGGAAATGGGCTTTTCGTTTTCAATGGATTTTGAAGCATAATGAAATATGAGTGTTAAAATCACATCAGTAGCTAAACAGCTGCCAAAATATACTAGAGAAACTAAGGATATAATTCCGTATTTAAATATATGGATGTCTGGTCAAGAAGAACGATTTCAACGGAAAGTAATTAAGCTTTTCGAAAATGCTGGAGTCGATAGACGCTATTCTATTATGGATGCTGAAGAAGTATTTTTAAACACGTCGTTTGAAGAGAAAAACGATATTTATTCTCGTGAAGTAGTTAAATTGGCAGAGCAGTCTTTGGTTAAAGCTTTAGATAAAGCCAACCTTAATCCAACAGATATTGATTACATAATTACTGTGAGCTGTACCGGAATTATGATTCCGTCAATGGATGCTTATTTGATTAACAATCTGAAAATGAAACAGGATATCGTAA
>JAHRWC010000448.1 GCA_019090365.1 Flavobacteriaceae bacterium | reverse complement strand
ACAAGTCAATAAAAGAAGCTAAAATGCTTGGAGAAGTTATTGAAGTAGCGTCATCTAAAGATAACAACTTCAATTATATACCAAAAAATTATACTATACCAAGTGATGCGGACTATTTTCATTGCACAAGTAATAATACCATCTTTGGAACACAACTAAATGAGTTCCCAAAAACCGATGTGAAATTAGTTTGTGATATGAGTAGTGATATATTTTCTCGTCAAATGGATTTCTCTCAATTTGATTTGATTTATGCTGGTGCTCAAAAAAACATGGGACCTGCTGGAACTACGCTAGTAGTTGTTAAAGAAGAAATTCTTGGAAAAGTTTCAAGGCAAATACCTTCTATGTTAGATTATCAAGTTCATATTGGAAAAGATAGTATGTTTAATACACCAGCTGTATTTCCTGTATATGTATCTATGTTAACCTTAGAATGGTTAAAAGAAATTGGAGGAATTGCTGCAATTGAAAAAATAAACAATGAAAAAGCTGCATTGCTTTATAATGAAATAGATAGAAACCCTTTATTTAAAGGTTTTGTTGCTAATGTAGAAGATCGTTCAAAAATGAATGCAACATTTAATCTTACTGATGAATCATTAAAAGAAAGCTTCAATGCGCTTTGGACTGAAGCAGGTATCAACGGGCTTAACGGTCACAGAAGCGTTGGTGGTTATAGAGCATCTATGTATAATGCTTTACCTTTAGAAAGTGTAGCAGTATTGGTAGATGTTATGAAAGAATTAGAAAGAAAAGCATAAATAAAAATATATAAAATGAAAGTATTAGCAAACGACGGAATATCTCAAACAGGTATAAATGATTTAGAAGAAGCTGGTTTTGAGGTAATAACTACTAAAGTGGCTCAAGAGCAACTAATTAATTATATCAATGAAAATAAAATTGATGTAGTATTAGTAAGAAGCACTACAAAAGTTCGTAAAGATATAATTGATGCTTGTTCAAGTATTAAAATTATTGGACGTGGCGGTGTTGGAATGGATAATATTGACGTTGAATATGCTCGTGGAAAAGGAATCCATGTTATAAATACTCCAGCTGCTTCTTCGGCTTCTGTTGCAGAATTAGTTTTTGCTCACTTGTTTGGTGGGGTTCGTTTTTTATATGATTCAAATAGAAACATGCCTTTAGAAGGTGATTCAAAATTTAAAGATTTAAAAAAGAATTATGCTGAAGGAAGAGAATTACGTGGTAAAACAATAGGTATTATTGGTTTTGGACGTATTGGACAAGAAGTTGCAAAGATAGCTTTAGGTTGCGGTATGAGGGTTATTGCTAGCGATAAATATGTAGGTGAAGCGACTATTAAAGTTGAATTTTATAATGGTCAATTTATTAATGTAGAAATTGAAACAGAAGACTTTGATTATGTGATTAAACATAGTGACTTTATAACAATGCATGTTCCTGCCCAAAAGGATTATATTATTGGTAAAAAAGAAATAGCATCTATGAAAGATGGTGCAGCAATCATAAATGCTGCTCGTGGAGGAGTTATTGATGAAGTTGCTCTTATAGCTGCACTTGACAGTAAAAAATTATCTTTTGCAGCTTTAGATACATTTGAAAGTGAACCAAATCCAGCAATTCAAGTCTTAATGAATGTAAAAACATCATTAACACCACATATTGGAGCAGCTACAAAAGAAGCTCAAGATAGAATTGGTACTGAATTAGCTGATCAAATTAAAAGCATTTTAAAAACAGCTTAGGTATTTTAACGTTAAAATAAGCCTGTTGTCTAATTTTATATATTGTTTTTAAGGAAATTAACCTATTTCATGTGCTTTGTTTTGTACATTTATGAAATAACATTAAAATATTAAAATATGTCAGGAATATTAGATTTATTAACAAGCGATTTAGGAAAGCAAATTATAGGTGGTGTAAGTAACACTAGTAACCAATCTGAAGGTAAAACAGCAGATGTGTTAAAAATGGCTATGCCTTTTCTATTAGGTGCTATGAAAAAAAATGCTTCTACTCCACAAGGTGCAGAAGGATTATTAGGTGCTTTATCAGGTGGAAAACATGATGGAGGAATCTTAGATAATCTTGGTGGATTATTTGCGGGTGGAGTTGATAAAAGTGTAACAGATGATGGAGCAGGGATTTTAGGACATATTTTAGGAAATAGTCAGCCTACTGTTGAAAATGCAATTAGTCAAAAATCTGGTGTAGATGCTGGATCTGTTGCTCAAATATTAAAAGTTGCAGCCCCAATATTAATGGGTGTTTTAGGAAAACAATCACGTCAAAATAAAGTACAAGATTCAAATGGATTAGGTGATTTATTGGGTGGTATGTTAGGTGGACAACCAAAAGAAGAACAAAGTTTTATTGAATCTCTTTTAGATGCTGATGGTGATGGAAGTATTATCGATGATGTAGCTGGAATGGTACTAGGAGGTGATAAAAAGAAAAAAGGTGGAATTGGAGGTCTTTTAGGAGGCTTATTTGGAAAATAATAATTCTATACTTTACTAGTAATGAAGCCATCCCGTTGATTCGAGATGGCTTATTTTTTGTTAAATGATAATGAGACCATTTAAAATTTAGTAACTTTATAAAAAAAATGAAGCTTTTATTAACCCTTTTAGGTTTATCACTAGCCCTTTATAGTTGTGAATCTGGGAAATCTACGATAAAGGGAAATTCTGACTCTTCTAGTCAAATTGTAAAAAATGACACGATTCATATTGCTAATGATGAATTAGAATATGAAATATTAATTATTGAACCTGGGTTTAATTCTTGGTTAATCACACAACCTCCAAGATCTTATAATGGAATTTCTTATTTAGAAAATAAAAATCGCCTTTTTGTGTATGAATATAACAGAAGAGTTACTAATTTTGGCTTTTCAAAAAGATTGTATACTCAAGAAATTGATTATGACCCTTCGATACATTATGGTCTTGAAGTAAATTATTTATTGTATAATTATTTTAAATATTTTGAGTATCGATATAAACAGAAATTATAGTGCAAAACTTTAAAGATCAATGGGAAATTAAATCAAACTGGCAATTGATATTCCCTTTATTAGGAATAATAGGACTAGTTTATTCTGCATTTAAATTATCTAATTTATTTGTAAATGATTCTTTACTCCTAAGTGTTTTAATCACAATTGCCCTTTCATTTGTATTATTAAAACTCACCTTATTTATATTTAAAAAATTAGAAAATAAGTGGGAATTAAAGTATCGATGGGAAATGATTCGTGTTTTTATAGTTTTTGCATTAACTGGTTCCAGTAGTGTTCTTGTTGGAAAACCCATCATGAAAATTATAGGAATTACTAAAGAGAATTTACATCCTTCGTTATATTGGGTGCTTTATATTCTCATAGGTTTTATGTTCTACCAAATACTATTAGTATTAATAGGTTGGATCTTTGGTCAATATAATTTCTTTTGGGATTTTGAGAAGAAAATGTTACGTAGAATGAAATTAGGTTTTTTAATTAGAGGTGAAAAATAAGGTATTAAACATATTACCAAAAATTACTGCAATACTATTATTAATAGTAATGCTATTCCCTAGTAGTGTTCAATTTTTACATGCTTTTGAAGAACATGACCACAACAATGATTGCAAAGAAGTTACAACGCATTTACACGAAAAAGAAGTAGATTGTTCTTTATGTGATTTTCAAATTTCTTCGTTTGACATTTCATTTCAATCTTATACAAAACAAAAAATAACTGAAGTATCCTCGAGCTACCTAGCTTACTACAAATCAAATAAATACAATTCTACAAAACGCTCTTTCAATTTAAGAGGGCCACCTATGTTTTAAGATTATCAATAAATTATTTTATTAAATTTTAAAACATGAAAAATGAAAAAATACATTTTTTTACTTTTAGCTATATGCAGTATAGCTAACATAAATGCACAAAATACTTTGAAAGGTATTATTACAAATTTAAGTGATGAAAAACCCCTTTCTGCTTCAATATATATTCCTTTACTAGAAAAAGGAACCATTGCGGATTTCGATGGAAACTATGAAATATCAAATATTCCAAATGGACGATATATTATAGTTTATTCATTAATTGGACATGAAACATTTTCAAAATCTATTTTATTTTCTGAAAATTCTGTTGTTTCAGAGAATATTACCTTAGAACAAGTAGCTATTGAAATGGAAGAGGTAATTATCTCAACTCCATTTCATAAATTACAACGAGATAACGTGATGAAGGTTGAAAGAATTTCAGCTAAAAAACTATCACAATTCTCATCTACTAACCTTTCCGAAGGAATAAAAGAAATTCCAGGTGTTAATTCAATAAGTACAGGAACTAGTATAGGTAAACCTGTAATTAGAGGACTAAGTAGTAATAGAGTGTTGGTTTATACACAAGGAATACGTCTGGAGAATCAACAATTTGGTGGTGAACACGGGTTAGGACTAAATGATAGTGGAATTGAAAGTGTAGAGGTTATAAAAGGCCCTGCATCACTGTTATATGGAAGTGATGCCATTGGTGGTGTACTTTATGTAAATCCTGAAAAATTTGCAAACCCAAATGATTCTAAAGTTTCAGCAGGCTTTAATTACCTTACAAATACGGAAGGAATAAATACTAATATAGGTTATAAAACAAGTACAGATAATTTTAAGTTTTTAATTAGAGGAAGCATTACTGAACATGCTGATTATAAAACTGATTCTATTAGAGTAACCAATACTAGATTTAAAGAACAAGATATTAAAGCTGCTATAGGATATCAAGGCACAATATTCTCAACAGATTTTAGATACAACTTAACGGCTTCTCAATATGGAATACCTGAAGAAATTGGTGTTCAAGAATTAAGCAAAGACCCTTTACTTCCAAGTCAAGAGATTGATAATCATATTTTTAGTTCAAAATCTAAATTATT
>JAHRWC010000447.1 GCA_019090365.1 Flavobacteriaceae bacterium | reverse complement strand
ATCAGTTAGATACAGTTAATGACATCTATAATCACGCTAATGTCTTAAGAGGAATCAGTAATGTTTACCTAGAACAAAAAGAACCTTTTAAAGCCCTACCTTTTGCTACAAAGGCATTCAAAAAATATACTGACAACAATTTTAATGATGATCGCTTTCATGCAATGCCTGAATTAATTGAAATCTATAAAGCCACCAACAGATCGACTGAAGCTGTTGCTTTATACGACGAGTATTTTACAGTAAAAGATTCAATATTAAGCTCTGAACAGGATAAAAATATTGCAGATGCCATTCAAAAATATGAAACTGAAAAAAAAGATGCTCAACTTAAAGTCTTGGCTTTAGAATCTGAAAAAGCAGAACAACAGAAAAGAGTTTTTCTTTATTTATTTCTCATAGGTTTATTTGTTACTGCACTTATTGGATTCTTTTTATATAAGAATCGTAAGAAGAATAAACTCCTTGCAAAACAAAAAAGCCTTTTAGAATCTACTGTTGATGAAAAAAACATACTATTAAGAGAAACCCATCATCGTGTAAAGAATAGTTTTCAAATGGTTTCATCACTCTTGTACATTCAATCTGAAACTGTTAAAAACAAGGAAGCTCAATTGGCTATTAAAGAAGCTCAAAATAGAGTTAGGTCGATGGTTTTGATTCATCAAAAACTGTATAGTAAAGATCAGTTGGTTGGTATTGATGCAAAAGAATATATCGAAGATTTCACAAAAGATATTATGGATAGTTATCAGTTTGAAACTGAAAAATTAAACTATGTTGTTTCTGCTGAATCTTTAGTATTAGATATTGAAACAATAACTCCTATGGGATTAATTTTAAATGAATTAGTTACCAATGTTTTGAAACATGCATTTGATCAAATTACAAATGAAAGTGTAATGAATATTATATTTAAAGAAGAAGATAATGAGTTAATTCTTTCAGTAATAGACAATGGAAAAGGAATGCCAGAATCTATAAAAGAAGAATCATTTGGAATTGAGTTAATTAAAGCATTAACTCAAAAATTAAAAGCTACATTAAATATAAAATCCAATGATTCTTCTGGAACTAATGCGACTGTTACAATGAAACGTTATACTATACTATAATGAATTTAAAAAAGGTGAGGATTTTAAACTCACCTTTTTTTATATAACGATTAATTCTACCAAACGAAATTGGTATCGGTTTTTCGCATATCAACATCTCCGCTTATAATCATTCTTGAAGATCTATTCATATTCTGTTTTCCAGTCAAATTTTCATCATAGAAACTACATTCAGATTCTGGGCTGTGCCATTCATTGGTGAAATATGAATTTGCGCATTTATTCTTCCCCAATACACTTTTAAATGGGCCACACTTATTATATCCTAATTGTACCGATTGAGCTACAATTAATAATTGCATGGTTGTTCGACCTTGTGTTGCACTTTCGCTTAATGACCTGTCAAAACGTTCACCACGATTCCATCTACGAACAAAATCATTATATTGAATTGGATAATAATTAATATCACTAGCACCACAAACCACCTTAGCACCAACAGCTCTCCAATTATCGTTTAATGTACTTGCATTACAATTAACTTGATAGACCATGCGCAAAGGAAATTTACCATTGGCATACGATCCAGTAGCAAGTTTATCTATATCTGAAGCCCATAACACATCACCGGTTTTTAAAGTAATTGCATTACATGTTCCATGACTATGTATAAACAAATCTATATAATATCCTTCATCAGCCAATAATCTTAATTCCTCAATTATTCTATCTGCCGTATAATCCTGTACAATTTTTGTTGGTCTAATTATTCCATTGAAAGTAGATTTAATCAAAACACTTTTATCATAGTCTTTAAATGCATGACTATAATTATTATGTGCATGTTGCACAAGATTATAAAATGGATCATCTTCAAAAGAAACCACTGTTAACGAAGCAGATTTAGTTCTCTTTATTTCATCTTTATTGACTTGGGAAGAGCTTGTAGATATTTCTACTTTATAATTTAATTTTACCCATAATCTGCCATCTCTCAGGTATATTGTATTGGTCCCTTTTTTAAATTTATTTCTCCAATTGAAAGTGACTTTAAAAGATGCCTTTTCATCTTTTTTATTAAACCCTGAATCTTTATCGGCTACAAATCCCTCGAAGATTATTTCATCTCTTTTCTGATTTACATTCTCGATTGTTTTTTGATTATTAAAATTAATAGTTTGTCCGTCTCGTACTTTAGTTGGTCTAGATCTAGACTGCTCTACAAACGTTCTTTCATTGATTTTAAATTTATAAAAAAGTTCCCCGTTAGTTTCATGGCTGGGATCCCCATTGTCATAGACTTTTAATGAAGTCAAGCTAATTTTTACTTCCATAATTTGATTTTTTAATGAAACATTATTTTTAAAATTTAATTAGGGAGTAATTGTAAGATTTGTTCTAATGTATTGTAAATAAGTAACCTTATGCTGTTTTTTTAGTGAGGAGGAAATTTTTTAAGTAAATAAGCTAAAACTTAACACATTCGAACATCTCACTAAAAAAAAATCCCTTTTACTAAATTTATCATTACCCAATCTATTTATTAATAAATTTGATGTAAATTCAAATACTATT
>JAHRWC010000446.1 GCA_019090365.1 Flavobacteriaceae bacterium | reverse complement strand
ATTTAAAGAATTAAAATTTATTTAGTTGAAATTAATAAAACAAACAATACTCTTTTTTTCTGAAGGAAAATCTGATAAAGTTTATGAAGTAGATCTTTGCGAAAATCAGGACTTATTTGTCGTAAATTTTAGATATGGTAGACGTGGAGCTAATTTACGAGAAGGCACAAAAACTGTTTTCCCTGTATCTTATGAAGAAGCTGAGAAGGTTTTCAACAAATTAGTTGAAAGTAAGACGAAAAAAGGATATTCTGAAACTGAAGGTCAGCAACAAAAAAATTCTTCAAAAACTGAAGAAACTTCAATAAACACTGCAAGAGAAGCCACTATATTAAAGTATTTAAAACAGGCTTTAGATAAAACGTATACTAGAAATTGGAAAGTTTCTAGAATAATTTTGAGAGCTGGTAATTTAAACATAAAGTCAGCTTCAGAATCAATAGCTAAGTTTCTAGATTCAACAGATGAATTTGAACAACATAATGCAATAATAGTTTTAGATTCATTTAAAACAACCACCTACAACAGCCAAATTCTTGATGTTTTTAAGCAACATAAATTTAATACTATAGCTGGAAGAGCTGCTTGTGCATTTATTTTAAAATATGGTAATACTACTGATAAACAGATTATACATACAGAAGTTTCTAATCATGTTTCTGAAGAAATAATAAAAACATTGCCATTACAATTTGTAAATGGAAACTCTAATGACGCATCACTGTTATATTATGCTTATGTTTTTTCATATAACAATGAGAAGTTACGACATGAAATCTATAAGCTTATAGATAAAATAGGGTTGAAAGTCAATGTGTTTAAGTCTGTTAGATATATTTATAGAGCTTCACAAATTACTAATGACATTTCATTTTTCGCATTAATTTCTAAGCGAATAGCCGTTAACAAACCAGGATATACGTCTAATTATGTGCAAAGTAATGACAAATGGATTTCTGTAGATGAAGAAAAACAAAAAAAGAATCCTTCTATCGCTTTTTCTGTAAAAACTAAAAACTACTTTAATACTGCAACCTATAAAAAAGTATATGAATTAAGTCAACATGATGTAGATTCTTATATAAACTATGCTACTGAAACACTATGCTCTTTAAATGATAATGAAGATCATGTTAAAGAAGATTTTCAGTACTTCTATAATTATGATTCTGTTAGCGGACAATATGATATTGAGAAACGATGTTTCCCTAAGTATCATAACTTCATAGCTTTGATGTACATTTTGTATGGTAATTCGTCAAGAGTTAAGCGCTTAAAAAGCAAATGGTATTATATAGATGAATTAGGAGTTAATGCTCCAAGAGAAGATACCTTACCAGATATTTGGAATAACAAACCTAACGATGTTTTAAAGATTCTTGCCAATGCAAAAAGTGATATTGCAGTAGATTTTTCTTTACGAATTATAAAAGATAATTCTCATTTCCTGGATGCCATTCCCGAAGAGTTTATAAGTAAAATGGTGAGCCATTACCATCCAAAGGTATTAGATTTAATTATCGAGGTATTAGAAAAGAAATATAGAATTAGTCAACCAGAAGATGCAGTTCTAATCGCATTATTAAAATCTAAAAACGAAAAAGGTATTCAGATGGGATTGGGATGGTTGAAAATGTATGAACCGCAATATTTTTCAAATTCAGAATTTATTGTTTCATTATTATTGACCGATGAAGTAGAAGTCATTACCTATTTACAAAACGTATATAAAGATAGACTTACTTATAATCATGAAATTAACATAGAAAATTTACAAGCCTTATTTTCTGAGTTTAATACATTTAGTACAGACTTTTTTATTGCAATAAACCATTTAATAGGGAACACTGAATTTGGAAAACTTTTAGATAAAACACCTTCAAGTAAAATAGCTGAATTGTCTAATTCTGAGTTGATTAGCAATAAGTTATTTGCTCTAAATTTAGCCAAATATAATGATGTACCTGCTTATGAATTGTTTAAAGATTCGTTTGATGAGTATATCAATTCAGAAGAAGAAGTACTTCGCAAAGCTGGAATAGAATTGATCGCACATTTTCCAAACGAGTTTTTATTAGAGAACAAGCAAGACATTGTTAGCTTTTGTTTTTCTGAATACCAAGAGGTTCGTGAAGCCATTCAGCCAACCATTGAGCGTCTTGTAGTACTAGACAGTTCTTTTAAAGAAAGTCTCTTAAGTCAGTTATTAATAGTTATCACAGAAGCTGAAACCTATGAAGGATTGCATCAAAATTGTTATGAGTTGCTCACCAAGTATTTTGATAAACATTTACCTTCTATTTCTGATGAGCAAATTAGGACTTTAATATTTTCGAAGTATGAATTTGCTCAAAACCTCGGAACACCAATTTTTGAAGAAAGAATACAACTATCAAAGTTGTCAATGCCAGAATTAGTACAATTAGCACATAGTGATGTGTTTTCGATTCGAGAGAAGTTACATGCATTTTTCAAGGATCATAAACCAAGGGTCAATTATGAGCTAGAAGATGCTTTACCTATTTTTAATACAGATTGGCAAGATGTTATTGATTGGTCTTGTGCATATTTCGATGAGCATATAGAAACTAAAAATTGGACTTCGGAAATGCTTTTATATGTTTGTGATCATGTAAAACCAGACGTTCAGGCATTTGGTATGAAAATGATTACCAAGCATTTTTCAGATGAAAAAGGATTGCCATTATTACTTAAACTACAAGAGCATCCAACAAAGCGTATGCAGTTTTTTGTAACTAATTATTTAGAGGCATATGCTAAAGATAACTCAGAGGTAATCCT
>JAHRWC010000445.1 GCA_019090365.1 Flavobacteriaceae bacterium | reverse complement strand
TATTAGGGCTCTTTTTTATAAGTGTTTTTTAATTACCTATTCTGTTCTAGTAAAATGATATCGTTCCACTACGTGAATTCCAAGACCAAGTTCCTGCAGGAATTTCATTACAATCACTATCTACATATACTTGTCCAGGACCTCCAGCTGCTAAGCTATAACCTAAACTCCAACTTGAAGTATGATTTCCAAATACAGAAGTTTGATTAAAAGCAGCCCATTCATCGACAGGTGTTGCTCCAACTATAGGCAACACAACAACTATAGGACCCGTAAAGAAAGGTGCTAAAGGAGTTGGTGGTAAAAATTGACAAGTAGGTCCTCCTGTAAACATTTCCATAGAAGTATCTGAAAACAATCTACCCGTTGGTGTTCCATCATCATAACATACTACTACTTCCGTAATTAAATCAGCTGGAAAAGATACATCTGGAAACGGTGGAAATGGTATAGATATTACGGTTGAAGCTGTACTAATAAAATCCCATGTACCTCCAAAATTAGAGTCTGAAGAATCTACAAAAGTTCCTAAGCCAACCAGCGTTCTATTTGTTGAAATATCTTTAACTACCTTACTATTAACATGCAACCCAGCTATTGAAGCGTTTTCAATTGTTACAATGTTTGCGTCCGAATAAACTAAATCAAACTGTGCTTTTTTACTATAATAAGTATATCTATTACTTGCTACTTCTTTCCCTATAAACCCTAACTTTGTTCCATCTGTAAAATCAACAATTGCATTAAGGTTGCCATCATTCATAAAATTAATTGATAAAACACCATGATGCTCTGTATTAGCACTTACAAAAACACCTTTATACAATCCTTTTACAGAACCGTCTAAATTTACATTAGGAACTGTTATTTCTGAATCAATGATTTTTGAGAAATCAATTTCAATATCATTAATAGACTCTGTAGATTCTTGCTTGGAGCAAGAAAAAATTATACCTGACAAAACAAGTAACATTACAATTTTTTTCATTTTTAAAATTTTATTGATTAGTTATATTAAAGCAAAATATGATTATCTAAAATAACACCCTAATTATTATTAATTTTCTCTATAAAAGGACTTACTTTACCGTTGAATTAATAGCATCCTATGTGGTATCAAGTAAGATCATATTTTCTATTTCTATTAAAATCTAGTAATCAACATGGTATCCACTCCCCTTTTGTTTATGATTTTGTCACAAAATGTGTTTATGATAAATCAATAGATACATCATATCGTACTTTAAAGAATATTAGAAAGAAGCTTCTTCAAAATAATAAAAGTATTTCAATTACTGATTTTGGAGCAGGTTCTAGAGTATTTAAATCGAATGAAAGAAAAATATCCTCAATTGCTAAGAATGCAGGTATAACGTATAAAAGACAAAAATTACTTTTTAGAATTTCTCGTTATTTTCAGTCAAAAAGAATACTTGAATTTGGTACTTCAGTTGGTCTAGCAACTTCAGCGATGGCACTTTCTAATGAATCAAAAGTTGATACAGTTGAAGGTTGTAAAAATACTTCAGATGTAGCTCAATCAATATTTTCAGAATATAATTTAGACAACATCAATCTACACACTTCTACTTTTGAAGATTTTATATCAACAACTAATTCAGAAGCATATGACCTTATTTATGTAGATGGAAATCACAATAAGGAAAAAACACTTGAGTACTTCAACTATTTGTTACATAAAGTAACAAACAATTCAATAATAATATTTGATGATATTTATTGGAGCCCTCAAATGAATGAAGCATGGCTTGAAATATGTCAAAATAATAAAGTAACAGTAAGTATTGACATGTTTTATTGGGGGCTAATTTTTTTCAGAAAAGAACAACAAAAAGAACATTTTGTAATTAGAATGTAACAAGCAAGAACTCTATACGTCTTATGAGGAAAGATTTATATTGCAAAAGATTTAAACGGTAAAAAATCTATGGATTTAATTATTAAAATTAGAGGTATTATTAGAGACTTTCCTTTAGGGCAAGAAGTTGTGAAAGTTTTAAAAGGAATCGATTTAGACATTGAACGTGGTGAATATGTTGCCCTAATGGGACCTTCAGGTTCAGGTAAATCTACTCTTATGAATTTATTAGGATGTCTTGATACTCCAACTGGAGGAACATATGAGCTTAATGGGAAAAATGTGAGTAATATGACAGAAGATGAGTTAGCTGAAATAAGAAATAAAGAAATAGGATTTATATTTCAAACCTTTAACCTTCTTCCAAGAACAACTGCCTTAGAAAATGTTGCCTTACCAATGATTTATGCTGGCGCTACAAAAACACAGCGTAAAAAACGTGCAGAAGAAGTATTGATTGATGTTGGATTAGAAGACCGAATGGATCATAAACCCAATCAACTTTCTGGAGGACAAAGACAAAGGGTTGCTGTAGGTAGAGCTTTAGTCAATAAACCTTCTATTATTCTAGCAGATGAGCCAACAGGAAACTTAGATTCGAAAACATCTTCAGAAATAATGACCCTTTTTAATGAAATTCATGCAAAAGGAAATACCGTTATTGTTGTAACGCATGAAGAAGATATCGCTGCACACGCACATCGTATTATAAGACTTCGTGATGGAATGATAGAAACTGATGTTCGCATTAAGTAATATTATTTGTAAATTGGTTTTAAATTAAAACACCAATTAAATGAGTTTATCTTTATTCTCAAATCCTATTTTCCTTTTTATTGCAGGCATCTTACTATTTGCCTTATTATTTTTTTGGAATAAACACAATACTAAAAAGCAACGTAATAGAAATAGAAGAAGCTTCAGAAAAGAGTATTACGACCGAAAAAAAGAAAAGGAAAAAGAGCAATAAATGAAAAGAGCAATCATTATTGGAGCCTCTTCAGGTATAGGAAAAGAACTAGCTCTAATCTTAGCAAATAAAAATTATACAGTAGGTATTACAGGAAGAAAAGCACAAAAACTTCTGGAAGTTAAAAATACAAACCCATCTCGTTTTATCGTAAAACCGTTTGATTGTACTACTGAAAATAATTCAGAAAAATTAACAGATTTAGTTAATGAAATAGGCGGTCTCGATTTATTAATCATGAGCTCTGGCACTGGCGATGACGTAGCTTTAGATTATTCACAGGATCAAAAAACCATTCAATTAAATGTTTTAGCATTTACTGAAATAATGAACTGGGCTTTTAATTTTTTTAAAGACCAAGGACATGGTCATATTACAGCCATAAGTTCGGTTGCAGGTTTAAGAGGAAGTAAATACGCTCCCTCCTACTTTGCATCAAAAGCATTTCAAATAAATTACTTAGAAAGCCTTAGAAAACTGGCGAAGAATAACATTTATATTACAGATGTTAGGCCTGGCTATGTGGATACTGCAATGGCTTTAGGCGATAATTTATTTTGGGTTGCTTCAAAAGAAAAAGCGGCAAAACAAATATACAGAAGTATTGAAAAGAAAAGAGATGTAGTCTATATCACAAAACGATGGAGGCTTATTGCTTGGGCTTTAAAATTAGTTCCGTATTGGATATATAAATGGCTTTAATTTTATTCTTTAATTATTTAAAGTTCTTTTATCTTTAAACCATAAAAAATTACAATGAAAATATATACAAAGACCGGTGATAAAGGTACCACTGCCTTATTTGGAGGTACAAGAGTTCCAAAACATCACATTCGCATAGAATCATATGGTACTGTAGATGAATTAAACTCATATATTGGACTCATTAGAGATCAAAACATTGATGCTCACTATAAAGATATTCTAATTCAAATTCAAGATCGATTATTTACCCTAGGAGCTATTTTAGCAACCGATCCTGATAAAGCAATGTTGAAAAGTGGAAAGGAACGTTTAAATATTCCAAAAATAGATGAAGAAGATTGTAAACTTTTAGAATCTGAAATGGACAAAATGAATGACAGTCTTCCTCCAATGACACATTTTGTGCTTCCTGGCGGACATACAACGGTGTCATATTGTCACATAGCTCGTTGTGTTTGCCGTCGTAGTGAACGATTAGCAACCTTATTACACGAACAAGAACCCTTAAATGAGCAAGTTTTAATGTATTTAAATCGCTTATCTGATTATTTATTTGTGCTGGCACGGAAGTTGACTAATGATTTACAAGCTGAAGAAATAAAATGGATACCAAAAAAGCTATAATTTCTTTAAAATAATAAATTGTAAGTAACTGAAATAAAGTTACTTACATACGTTCTTAAAAATAGTGCATAAATAATTGCGATTTTTCTTGACTTTCTAATCAAAAAAATTATTTTTGCAGAAATTAATAAACATTAAGTACTATGTACTGGACATTAGAATTAGCATCTTATTTAAGTGATGCGCCTTGGCCGGCAACAAAAGACGAATTAATTGATTACGCAATTAGAACTGGAGCACCTTTAGAGGTTGTAGAAAATATTCAGGCGATTGAAGACGAAGGAGATTCTTATGATTCGATTAGTGAAATCTGGCCAGATTATCCCACAGACGATGATTATCTGTGGAATGAAGATGAATATTAAACGATTTAAAAAATAAAAAAAGTCTCATAAATGAGACTTTTTTTTTGCATAAAATTTAACTCATAAAAACAGCTTTACCGCTTGGCAATCTTGTTTTTTTGCAGTTTTTTTGTAGAACATTGTAAAAGCATTTAGCTTTTTACTAAATAATATAATTACAAAGAAGAAACATGGGATTTTTAGACAGTGTATTAAAAGTTTTTGTAGGAGATAAATCCAAAAAAGATATAGGTGATATTCAACCGTTTGTTGATGAAATAAAAAAGCATGCAGATGCAATAGCAAAGCTTTCATTAGATGAATTAAGAGCTAAATCTGATACTTTTAGAAATATCATCAAAGAAGATCAAAAAGAAATACAAACACAAATTGATCAATTAACAGAACAATCTGAAACTGAAGAAGACCTTTCTACAAAGGAAGATCTTTATAATGAGATTGACGCTTTAAAAGATGCTCGTTACGAGGCTGAAAAAGTTACGTTAGATAAAATACTTCCTGAAGCTTTTGCTGTATTAAAAGAAACAGCTCAACGTTTTAAAGACAATGAAACTTTAACGGTTAATGCAAATCAATTTGATAGAGAAACCTCTGCACAAAAAGATTACGTAACCCTTGAAGATGATAAGGCCATTTGGAAAAACTCATGGAATGCTGCAGGTAAAGAAGTTACATGGGACATGGTTCATTACGATGTTCAATTAGTAGGTGGGGTAGCATTACACCAAGGAAAAGCGGCGGAAATGCAAACAGGGGAAGGTAAAACCCTTGTAGCAACACTTCCAATGTATTTAAATGGATTAACAGGAAATGGGGTACATTTAGTAACCGTAAATGATTATCTAGCTAAACGTGATAGTGCATGGATGGCGCCTTTATTTGAATTTCATGGCTTAAGTGTAGATTGTATTGATTACCATAAACCAAATTCTGAAGAAAGAAGAAAAGCATACAATGCAGATATCACTTATGGAACCAACAATGAGTTTGGTTTCGATTACCTAAGAGATAATATGGCGCATGCACCTCAAGATTTAGTGCAACGTCCACATCATTATTCAATTGTAGATGAAGTCGATTCTGTGTTAATTGATGATGCTAGAACTCCATTAATTATATCTGGACCAGTTCCAAAAGGAGATATTCATGAGTTTAATGAATTGAAGCCAAAAATTGAAGACATTGTAGCTATTCAAAAAAAGTATTTAACAGGAGTATTAGCAGAAGCTAAAAAATTGATTAAAGAAGGAGACGCAAAAGAAGGAGGTTTCCAATTACTTAGAGTCTATAGAGGATTGCCTAAAAATAAAGCCTTAATTAAATATTTATCTGAAGAAGGTGTTCGTCAAACACTTCAGAAAACAGAAAATTTTTACATGCAAGATAACAATCGTGAGATGCCAAAGGTAGACACTGAATTGTATTTTGTAATTGATGAGAAAAATAATCAGATTGAGCTTACAGATAAAGGTATTGATCATCTTTCTGGAAAGGACGATCCAGAGTTTTTCGTGATGCCAGAAATTGGTGTTGAAATAGCAAAAATTGAAGAACAAGGACTTTCTTCTGAAGAAGAAGCAAACCTTAAAGAAGTTTTATTTAGAGACTTTGGAATTAAGAGTGAACGTATTCATACCATGAGCCAGCTGTTAAAAGCTTATGCGCTTTTTGAAAAAGACACCGAATATGTTGTAATGGACAATAAAGTTATGATTGTCGATGAACAAACAGGTCGTATTATGGACGGTCGTCGTTATAGTGACGGTTTACATCAAGCGATTGAAGCTAAAGAAAGTGTAAAAATTGAAGCAGCTACTCAAACATTTGCTACAGTTACTTTACAGAATTACTTCCGTATGTACCGTAAGCTTTCAGGAATGACAGGTACGGCAGTTACTGAGGCTGGTGAACTTTGGGAAATCTATAAATTAGATGTTGTAGAAATTCCAACAAACAGACCTATTCAACGTGATGACCGTGAAGATAAAATTTACAAAACAAAACGTGAAAAATACAATGCTGTAATTGAAGAGGTTGCCAACTTATCTGCTGAAGGAAGACCAGTATTGATTGGTACAACTTCTGTAGAAATTTCAGAATTATTAAGTAGAATGTTAAGCATTCGAAATGTGCATCATAATGTACTGAATGCAAAACTTCATAAAAAAGAAGCCGATATTGTTGAGGAAGCAGGTCATGCTGGAATTGTTACTATTGCAACAAATATGGCAGGTCGTGGTACCGATATTAAACTATCTGATGAGGTGAAAAAAGCGGGAGGACTTGCAATTGTAGGTACCGAACGTCATGATTCTCGTCGTGTAGATAGACAGTTACGTGGTCGTAGTGGTCGTCAAGGAGATCCAGGAAGCTCTCAGTTTTATGTTTCCTTAGAAGATAACTTAATGCGTCTATTTGGTAGTGAACGAATTGCCAAGATGATGGATAAAATGGGATTAAAAGAAGGTGAAGTAATTCAGCATTCAATGATCTCTAAATCTATAGAAAGAGCTCAGAAAAAAGTAGAGGAAAATAACTTTGGTGTTCGTAAAAGATTATTAGAGTACGATGATGTTATGAACGCTCAAAGAGAAGTAGTTTACAAACGTCGTTACCATGCATTATTTGGAGAACGTTTACGCGTTGATATTGCAAATATGATCTATGATACTGCTGAAGTAATATCTGACTCTAATAAGCAAGCTCAGGATTTTAAAAACTTTGAGTTTGAATTGATTCGTTATTTCTCTATCAGTTCTCCTGTGACTAAAAGTGAATTTGAAACCTTAGGATTTCAAGAGATATCTATAAAAGTGTACGATGCTGCATTAAGTCATTACCAAGAAAAAATGACTCGTAATGCTGAAGTTGCTTTTCCAGTTATTAAAAATGTATATGAAAACCAGAAAGATCAATACAAGCGTATTTTAGTTCCATTTACAGATGGAGTGAAAACACTTAATGTAGCTACCGATCTTGAAAAGGCATATGAAACTGAAGGAAAACAATTAGTAACAGATTTCGAGAAAAATATTTCACTTGCAATTATCGATGATGCTTGGAAAACACATTTACGTAAAATGGATGAGTTAAAGCAATCGGTTCAATTAGCGGTTCATGAACAAAAAGATCCGCTACTTATTTATAAGTTTGAAGCGTTCGAATTGTTTAAAGCGATGATTGAGAAAGTAAATAAAGATGTTGTTTCATTCTTATTTAAAGGAGAATTACCTCAAGAAAATCAGCAACAAATTCAAGAAGCTCGTACGGTAAAAACAAAGCAGAATTTGACTGAACAAAAAGATGAAATTCAGAACTTAGATGAACGTGCTGCAGAATCTCGTGCTGCAGGAAGAACACAACCTCAACAGCAGGTAACCGAAACTATCGTAAGAGAACAACCAAAAATTGGTCGAAATGATAGAGTTACTATTAAGCATGTTATGAGTGGTGAAAATAAAACTGTAAAATACAAACAAGCCATTCCTTTAATTGATAAAGGAGAATGGGTTTTAGTTGAATAAAAAAATCATATAAGTATTTAAAAAAAAGAGGCTTTCTAGCCTCTTTTTTTATTAACAATTAACAGTTGATACTTAAGTGTTTAGAGATAGAAACGAATTCTAATTATAACTATCTTAGTTATCTAATCACTAAATATTTAATTATGAATTCAAAAGTTCTTATGGTTATCCGAATTATTTTTGCGCTAGCATTGCTATTCTTTGGTGCAAATAAGTTTTTCCATTTTATGGATCCTCCTCCACCTCCTGAGGCAGCTATGGGTTACTGGGCTGCATTATCAGCTTCAAAAACAATGGCCTTGGTTGCTATTGTGGAAATTGCAGCAGGATTAGCTTTATTATTAAATAAGTATGCTGCTTTAATGATGCTTATATTAATGAGTGTTTCAATTAATGCTGTATTATATCATGCTACTCTTGATTCGGCTAGTATTATGATGGCAATTGTATTACTTGTATTGAATATTGTAATGTTATATGCATATAAAGATAAATACAAAGAGTTATTTTCTTAAACAAAAAAAGAGGCTTAAAGCCTCTTTTTTTTATTACTTCTTTTTAGGGGGATATCCCTTGAGTATTTTATTAATCAATTTTATATAATGTTTGTCTTTTTGGTCAGGAGAGGCTTTTTCTTTTATCTCACCATTACTTACAGCATGCCATATTAATTCATCCTTGTTAGCATCAACAAAATCGAATGTTAATCGTTGTTCAATAACATTCCCGCCTATTGGAATGCCACCACTCACTCCTACTCCAACGTTTCCGCCTCCACCACCCATTCCAATACCAATTGTATTTTTAGGTCGCATAGCTCCTTCTCTTGCGAAAAAATTAATCAAAAATTGAGGTGTTTCAGATTTAACAAAACCACGTAACACCATTAAGCTATCAGTAGCATTTATAATTCTTTTATTATCTAATTCAGATAAACCAGAATCAATATCTGGGAAATAATTATAAGATTGGTAATTCGTAAAGTTTGTTTGCTTATCGTAATCGTAATTTACTGTTGTTCCACAAGAAATTATAACAAGAGCGAATATTAATATTGAT
>JAHRWC010000444.1 GCA_019090365.1 Flavobacteriaceae bacterium | reverse complement strand
TTTAGCGCTTATCCAAACCCAGTAAAAGATATATTACAGTTAAATGCTAACGAAGAAATATCTTCTGTTGTAATTTATAACGTTTTAGGTCAAGAAGTGTACAATGCTAGTGTAAATGCATTTTCATCGACTATTGATATGGCTAGTTATAATAGTGGTGTTTATTTTGTAAAAGTAAACATTGGAGATACTCAAGGAACTGTAAAGATTCTTAAATAAAATTTAGCTTGCATTTCTAATTACAGTATAAAAAGACTGGCTATTTAGGCAGTCTTTTTTGTTAATTTATCCCTCAGTAAAAAAGCCTATAAGTCATTATTTGAATCCTTTACGTCTTTTTTAATTATATATCTTATAGTAATTGGAGGTTTGGTCTCTTCTTCAATAATTTCTTTTGGTTTTTCGATAAAATTTCCATTTTCATCAAACTGTTGCAAAAAAGCATCTTCCTCTGGATTAAAGTCTTCTTGTTCCCATTTATATTTTTTATTTTCTAATAACGGAGGGTTTTTAAAGACCAAAGAAAATATAAAACCTACTAAAAATCCTGAAAGATGTCCTTCCCATGATATTTTAGGATCTATTGGGAAAACATACCAAATAAAACTTCCATACAGAAATATAACTGCAAATGAGAGAGCTGTTAATTGGTATTGTTTAGAAAATATTCCTTTAAACATTAAAAAAGCAGTTAACATATAGATTACTCCACTGGCACCAATATGTAAAGAAGGTCTACCAATGATCCATGTTAAAATTCCTGTAAATAATATGCCTAGCAATAATACCTTCCAACGTATGTTTTTATAAAAGTAAAATAAGGCGGATGATAACACTACTAAAGGAATAGAATTATTAAATAGATGAGAGCTATCTCCATGTATGAAAGGTCCAAAAAGCACTCCTCTTAATCCTTCTATTTTTCTAGGATAAATTCCTAAATAATTGAAATTTAAGTTGAAGCGAGATTCCAACCAGAATACAAATACAATACTTAATAAAAATAGCAATGGATATATAAAATCCATCGTAGAAAAATGTAATTCATTTTTAATTTTCATATAAACACCATTGCAATAAACAGTCCTAAAGATAACACATGAAATAATGACAGTTTTTTAAATATTTGTTATAATTTTAAGTACTTCCCTATTTTAAATATACAAAATTTGAAAATGGCATCTATTTTCTAAAATTGAAAATTGATGATACTATAGGTACTATTAAAATTATAAAATTTTAGTTTCAACTTCTATAGAGGTACATTTAAATTGTATTTTTACAGTATGAATATACCTTTAGCTGAAAGAATTCGACCTAAATCATTAGATGATTATTTGAGTCAGACTCATTTAATTGGAGACCAAGGTTCTTTAACGCAGCAGTTAAAATCTGGTGTATTTTCATCCATGATATTTTGGGGCCCTCCTGGAACAGGAAAAACTACATTAGCCAATATAATTGCTACTCAATCTGATAGACCATTTTATTCCTTAAGTGCAATAGATAGCGGTGTTGCAGCGGTAAGAGAAGTGATTGAAAAAGCAAAGAAAAGTGATACTTTATTTTCGAATAAAAACCCAATACTTTTTATTGATGAAATACATCGATTTAGCAAATCGCAACAAGATTCATTATTAGGAGCTGTAGAAAAAGGTTTAGTTACTTTAATTGGCGCTACTACTGAAAACCCAAGCTTTGAAGTTATTCCTGCACTCCTATCTAGATGTCAGGTTTATGTATTAAAACCATTCTCCAAAAAAGATTTAGAAGATCTTCTGAAACGCGCTATTAAAAAAGATGAAATTCTTTCTAAGAAAAAAATTACTTTAAAAGAAACAGAAGCTATCATCCGTCTTTCAGGTGGAGATGCAAGAAAGTTGCTTAATATTTTAGAATTGGTTGTTCTTTCAGAAGAAAAAGATGCTGTAAAAGTTACCAATGAGATGGTTCAGAAGAAAGTACAAAAGAATACAGTGCTTTATGACAAAACTGGCGAGCAACATTACGATATTATTTCAGCTTTTATAAAATCGATTCGTGGTAGCGACCCTAATGCAGCTGTTTATTGGTTAGCTAGAATGATTGAAGGTGGTGAAGATCTAAAATTTATAGCAAGAAGGCTTCTTATTTTAGCTTCAGAAGACATTGGAAATGCTAACCCTACTGCTCTAGTGTTAGCAAACAATACATTTCAAGCTGTTTCGACAATTGGATATCCAGAATCTAGAATTATATTAAGTCAGTGTGTTATTTATTTAGCCACTTCAGCAAAAAGTAATGCTTCATACAAAGCAATTGGCAAAGCGCAAACGATAGTGAAACAAACTGGAGATTTATCGGTTCCATTTTCTATAAGAAATGCGCCAACTAAACTTATGAAAGAGCTTGGATATGGCAAAGAGTATGAATATGCACATAACTATGAAGGAAATTTTGTGAATCATGAATTTTTACCTGAAGAAATAAAAGGTACTACCTTTTATGAACCAGGAAATAATTCGAGAGAAAACTCAATAAAAACGTATTTGAAAGGTCTTTGGAAAGAAAAGTACAATTACTAATCTATAAATTTATAGGTGACTTTTCCTGAAGGTTTATCTATAGTTAAATTTAAAGAATCATCAAACTGAGCATCTACTAATTTCTCTTTTAAACCTAAATAAAACACTTTAGATTTTGAGAC
>JAHRWC010000443.1 GCA_019090365.1 Flavobacteriaceae bacterium | reverse complement strand
GTAGAGCTATTATAAATATTGAAGATTTAGGAGATCAATTAGATATTTATGAAAAAGTGATTACTGAAAATCTTTCAGTACGTGCAACTGAAGCCTTGGTTAGAAATCTTAAATCTCCTTCCGCAAAAAAAATTTCAGAGAAAAAAGCAGATCCTGTTTATATTAAAACTGCAAAAAAACAATTAAGTGAACTTTTAGAAAGTAAAGTTTCTGTAAAAGTTAATGATACTGGAAAAGGACAAATGACGATTCCTTTCAAAAACAAAAAAGATTTCTTACGCATCTTGAATTTATTGAAAAGTGAAAAATAGACTTTTAATCATATTGCTTTTATGTGCTGTCGTATTTTCTTCGGCTCAAGAGTCAGATTCACTTTCAGTAAAGAAAGAAGAAATTGTAATCGCTAAAGATTCAGATTTAATCAAAGAACCTTACGATCCATTAACTCCTTCAAAAGCTGCATTTTATTCAGCCGTACTTCCTGGTCTAGGTCAGGCTTACAATAAAAAGTATTGGAAAATTCCTATCATTTATGCGGGTATTGCAACTGGAGTTTATTTTCATATCCAAAATGATAAAGAATATGATCGATTCAGGAATGCTTACAAAAGAAGGCTTGCTGGGTTTACAGACGATGAGTTTTATGGTGAAGGAACTTCGCCACTTGTTTCAACAGATCGATTAATTGACGCTCAAAAATCTGCACAAAGAAACAAAGATTTAAGTATTGTAATGTCTTTAGTTTTCTATTTAGTAAACATTATAGATGCCAATGTTGATGCGCATTTACGACAATACAATGTAAGTGATGATCTTTCATTAAGACCCAATGTTGCATTAGATCCTATCCATGCTCAAGCCAATTATAGTTTGTCACTAAAGTTCAATCTCAAATGAAAATAGCACTTTTGGGATATGGAAAAATGGGTAAAATTATTGAGAAATTAGCCCTTCAAAAAGGGCATCAAATTGTATTAAAAACTACAAGTAAAGATAGCTCTTTTGATTTATCTGAAACTGATGTAGCCATTGAGTTTTCTACTCCAAACGCTGCTATTCAGAATATTAAAACATGTTTTGAACAAGATACACCAGTTGTATCTGGAACTACAGGATGGCTTGATCAATACGATGAAATGATAAAATTTTGTGAAAACCGTAACGGAAGCTTCATCTATGCGTCAAACTTCAGTGTTGGAGTAAATCTATTTTTCAGTATGAACGAATATGTTTCAAAATTAATGAAACCTTGGAAAGATTACGATGTATCTATCGAGGAAATTCATCATACAGAAAAGAAAGATGCTCCAAGTGGAACCGCTATTTCATTAGCTGAAGGAATTTTAAATAATTCAGAAAAGAAAGATTGGAAATTAGATAGTGATTCAGAAAGAGAATTAAATATTTCAGCAAAAAGAATTGATGATGTAAAAGGAACTCATATTATATCGTATGATTCTGAAATAGATTCAATTTCAATTAAACATGAAGCACATAGCAGAGAGGGATTTGCTTTAGGAGCAATATTAGCTGCAGAATGGTTACAACATAAAAAAGGAGTATATTCTATGAAAGATGTACTTGAAATAAAATAAACAAACATGACTTTTACGACCTTATTACTTTTTATATTAATCATTCAAGCCATCCACTTTTTAGGAACTTGGAAACTTTATAAATTAGCTGGCAGAAAAGCCTGGGAAGCAGCAATTCCTGTATACAACGCTGTTGTTTTAATGAAAATAATTAACCGTCCTTGGTGGTGGGTTATTTTATTATTTGTACCTATTGTTAACCTTATAATGTTTCCAGTTGTTTGGGTTGAAACCTTACGTAGTTTTGGTAGAAATAGTACTGCAGATACTTGGTTAGGAATACTTACACTTGGTTTATATATCTATTATATTAACTATACTCAAGATGTAAAATACATAGGAGAGAGAAGCTTAACACCACGCACATCAACTGGAGAATGGATAAGTTCAATATTATTTGCAGTGGTTGCAGCAACGATTGTTCACACCTATTTTATGCAACCCTTTACGATTCCAACTTCTTCTTTAGAAAAGACTTTATTAGTTGGAGATTTTCTATTTGTTAGTAAATTTCATTACGGCGCTAGAACTCCATTAACGGCTGTATCATTTCCAATGGTTCATGATACAATTCCTGTTGTTAGAAAAAAATCATATTCAACGAAACCTCAATTACCATACTTTAGATTACCAGGTTTTCAAAAAATAAAACACAATGATATTGTAGTTTTTAACTGGCCAATTGATACCGTTAATGCTTTTCAGCAATACAGTGATGGAAAACATTATTATAAGCCAATCGATAAAAAATCGAACTATGTAAAACGTTGTGTAGGACTTCCAGGAGATTCATTGGAAGTAAGAGACGGATTTGTTTATATCAACGGAAAACAAAATGAATTACCTGATAGAGCCAAACTTCAATTTGCATATGCAATATCGGTTAAGAAACCTTTAAATTTAAAATATATAGCTGATAGGTATGATATTACAGACATCTATCCTGTTAATCGAGAAGGCAGCTTATATCAGGCTCATATGACTACAGAAGCTTATGAGAAGTTTAAAAATTATCCAGATGTCAATCAGATAGTTTCTTTAAAAAATAAAAGTGAGAACTGGGAAAAAGGTATTTTCCCTCATGACCCACAATACCAATGGGATGTTAATTTCTTCGGTCCAATATACATTCCGAAGAAAGATGCATCAGTAGCTATTAACACTGAAAGCATTTCTTTTTACAAACGTATTATTGAAGTATATGAAGGAAGTGAAATGGGCTTAAATAATGAAATTACTATTTCTGGAACTCAAGTTCTTTTAAATGGATCAGCTATCACTGAGTATACCTTTTTACAAGATTACTATTGGATGATGGGTGACAACAGAAATAATTCTGAAGATGCACGTTCTTGGGGATACACTCCATACAATCATGTTGTTGGAAAACCTGTTTTTGTTTGGATGAGTTATAATAGTGATTGGAAGCCAAGATGGGAACGATTTTTCACTACCGTTGGCGGTAATGGCAAACCTGTTTCATATTTATATTATTTCTTAGGCTTAGTTGTTGCTTGGTATGTATTTTCATTTTTCAGAAAGAAGAAAAAGAAAGCATAATTTATTATAAATGAATAGGATTTTATTACATCCCTCCTATTTTCCTTCCATTGCGCAAATGGCAGTCATTGCACAATCTAAACATGTTGTGTTTGAAGCTGAAGACAATTATCAGAAGCAAACCTACAGAAATAGAGCTTTTATAGCCCATAGTAATGGTAAATTACTATTGAATATTCCTATTCTACATTCTAAAGATGGAACTAAATTAAAGACAAGAGAAGTTAATGTAGAAAACAGTTTTCCTTGGCAATACCATCATTTAAAATCTATTCAAACTGCATACAGGTCTTCACCTTTTTATGAATATTATGAAGATGAATTTCAACCTTTATTTACAGAAAAAGTTGGCTCTTTATTTGAGCATAACATGAAAATTTATCAACTGTTAAGTGACTTAATTGAAATTGAAGTTTCTGTAAGTTATTCTAAGGAATATATGAGGGAACCAAAAGAAATAGACTTTAGAAATTTGATTAATGCAAAAGCTAAATTGGATATTACGTTTCCTCCCTACCATCAAGTTTTAGAGGAAAATCATGGCTTTTTGCCAAATTTATCAATCCTGGATCTATTATTTAATGAAGGCCCAAATACGATAACTTATTTAAAAGAATTGAGGAT
>JAHRWC010000005.1 GCA_019090365.1 Flavobacteriaceae bacterium | reverse complement strand
TCTTCAGAAGTTTCTTGCGAACCATCTTCAACGATTACAATTTCATAATCATCACTAAAATCAAGTCTTTCAAAGCTTTCTAATAGCTCTTTTACCTCTTCTGGGCGATTATAAACTGGAATAATAAATGAATAATTCAACTTCATATGACAAAGGTAGGTAAAAAAAAAGCCACCTGTTATTCACAAATGGCTTAATAGTTCTTAATATAAACCTTACATTTTAACTAATTTATAAGTTCCAATAAATCCGTTAATAGATACTTTTATAAGGTAATTTCCTGTAACTAAATTAGAAATATTTATTTCAGAATTCAATGCCTCAATTTTTTCACTTATAATCTCTTGACCTAACATATTATATATACTCACATTTTCAATTATTTGCAAGGCACTTATATGTATGCTATTATCGCTTGGGTTTGGATAAAAAGAAAAGCTATCAAAAATTGTATCATCAACTCCTAATATTGGCTCGCATGTAATTTCAAGACTAAAGTTACCAGAACCTCCTTGTCCACCTTCAATTATTATGATATAATTTGAAACACCATCTGAATAAAAAGTCAATTGAGATTGTTGACCACAGAAATTAGTGTTCTCCGATAGTAACTCGTTAAAACTACAATCATCATATACTAACAATCGAGAGTTATAATTTGTATTACCATCACAAAGTGATAAAGTAACCCATTCTTCTTCTCCATCTCCTGTATAATTATAATATATATCTGTAGAAGAATTTCCTCCAGTATCAGTAGCTGTAATTGTTTCACCAACTATAACATCTCCACACTCTACATTAATTGCATTATCACAAGTGTCATTTATTTGAGGTTGAGCACATGAAACCTCTAAACTAAAGTTTCCAGAACTATTCTGATTTCCTTCAACCATGATATAATAAGTTGAAACACCATCCGATTGAAAACTTACCTGTGATTGTTGTCCACAAAAATTATCATTTTCTGATATTAGTTCATTTAGGGTACAATCTTCAAAAACTCTTAAATATGAATTATAATCAGTTCCTCCGTCACATAATGAGATGATAACTATTTCTGAAGTCCCTGTTCCTGTGTATTTATAGAATACATCTGGCGAACTATTACCTCCATGATCTAAAGATGACATTGTGTTTCCAATTTGAATATCTCCACAAGCAACAGCTATTGCTCCATCACATTCATCATTAGGTGCTGGCACAAAATCTACACAAGTCATTTCTAAGCTATACTCTCCAAAATTAGCTTGATACCCTTCAATCATTATATAATATGAAGAAGTACCATCTGAAACAAAAGTGATTTCAGATTGCAATCCACAAGTATCATCATTCGAATATAATTCATTATTTAAATCACAATCGTCAAATACTCTCAACCATGAATCATAATTTGTAGCTCCGTCACAAAGAGATAATGTAATTACTTCGGGAGTTCCTGGTCCTGTGTATGAATAATATACATCTGGTGCTTCATTTCCTCCAGTATCAGTAGCAAATTCAGTAGATCCAACAACAGTTTCATTACAAATCAATTCAATTGCATTATTACAAAAATTATTTGGTGGTTCATTAGGGTCAATCGGCACACAATTTAGATTTAAACTGAAATTACCCACATTATCGCTAAACCCTTCAATAACTATAATATATGTTGATGTACCATCTGAATCGAATAATACTTGAGACTGTAAGCCACAGTCATCATCATTTTCAACTATTAAATTAGCTAAACTACAATCATCATACACTCGAATGAAAGAATCGTAATCGGTACTCCCATCACAAAGAGATACTATTAAATGTTCTGGTAAACCTGTTCCAGTATATTCAAAATAAACATCTGCAGATCCATTTGAATTTGTATCTGTTGCTGTAATAGTTTCGCCAACTACTGTTTCTTCACAATTTAATGCAATGGCGTTATCACAAGTATCATTAACAGGAATTACATTGTCTTCGTTATTGCTTGGAACATTATGAATGTTAGTAAAACTAAAATTTATTAAAGATAAAAATAGTAAGGAAAGAAAAGTAATATTTTTCATTAGGGAGGTTTATAATAGTTAGTATGTTAAAGATACAATAAATAAAAAAGCCATCTATATGAAATAGATGGCTTCTCAAAATTTTTATTAATTAATTAGTTTTTAACCAATTTATAAGTTCCTATGTATCCATCTATTGAAACTTTCATTATATAGTTTCCAGCAGATAAATTAGAAATATTTATTTCTGAATTCAATGAATCAATTTTATTATTTACAACCAATTGACCTAACATGTTATAAATACTCACATTTTCAATTGTTTGTAATGCATTTACATGAATACTATTATCACTAGGATTTGGATAAAAAGAAAAGTTTTCAAAAATTGAATCACTAATTCCTAAAATTGGATCGCATGTAATCTCAAGGCTAAAGTTACCAGCATTTGATTGCGCTCCTTCCACTAATATAATATAAGTAGACACTCCATCTGAATAAAAGGTTAGTTGTGATTGTTGTCCACAAAAATTATCATTTTCTGAAAGTAGTTCATCATAATTACAATTATCATATACTAATAAACGAGAGTTATAGTCTGTATTGCCATCACAAAGAGATATAGTTACCCATTCTTCAGTACCTGAACCTGTATAACTATAAAAAACATCTGGCGAATTATTTCCAGCATCACTTAAGGAAGATGCTGTTGTTCCTGTAACTGTTTCTCCACAGTTCAAAGCAATTGCTCCACTACAATCGTCATTAGGTGGAGGATCAAATTCAGAGCAAGTCATTTCTAAACTAAAATCTCCAAAATTTGCAGAAAATCCTTCAACCATAATAAAATAAGTAGCTGTACCATCAGATACAAAAGTAATTTCAGATTGTAATCCACATGAATCATCATTTGAATATAATTCATTATTTAAATCACAATCATCGTAAACACGTAACCAAGAGTCATAGTTAGTGCCGCCGTCACATAATGATAAATATATTACTTCTGGAATTCCTGTACCTGTATAAGAGAAATATACATCTGGTGCATCATTACCTCCTGAATCTGTAGCAAACTCTGTACTGCCAGTAACTGTTTCATCACATAGTAAAGCAATGGCATCTATACAATCATTATTATCTGGTTCATTTGGATCAATAGCTATACAAGATAATTCTAAACTAAAATTACCTGAATTTGCAGCAAACCCTTCTATCATGATGTAGTAAGTTGAAGTTCCATCAGATTCAAATGTAAGTTGAGATTGCAATCCACAAGAATCATCATTTGAGATGATTTCAACAGCTAGTGTACAATCTTCATAAACTCGAATAAAAGAATCGTAATCTGTTCCTCCATCACAAAGTGAAAGTGTAAGATCTTCTTCTAGTCCAGACCCTGTATAAGTATAAAATACATCGGGAGCTGCATTTGCTCCAGAATCTGTAGCTGTTAATGTTTCTCCTACTATAACATCTCCACAATTAATCGCAATGGCATCAGCACATTCATCATTTGAGGGTGGATTAATAAAAGGAGAGTTATTTGCATTACTTTGAGTTATAATGCAAAAAAATACTGCAATAAAGAGTAATGTTTTCTTCATATTAAAATGTTTTGGTTGTCAATAAATTGTTAGAATAAAGATACAATAAAAAAAGCCACCTGCTTTCGCAGGTGGCTTAATAAATTTAGTTAAGAAATATATTATTGCTTAACAATTTTATACGTACCAATTTGACCGTCAACAGAAACTTTCATAATATAAGTTCCTACAGAAAGGTTAGATACATTAAGTGATGTAGCAGTAGCTTCAACATTTTGATCAACAACTTTTTGACCTAAAACATTGTAGATAGCTACAGTCTCAATATTACTTTGAGCACTTAAGTTAATTGCATCTGTTACAGGGTTTGGATAGTAGTTAAATCCAGCAATAGCGTTAGCTTCAATACCAGAAACAACACAAGATACTTCCATTGAGAAGTTACCGTTGTTTGAACCAAATCCTTCAACCATGATATAGTAAGTAGTAGAACCATCAGAAGTAAAAGTAACTTCAGATTGTAATCCACAAGAATCATCGTTTACAGCGATTTCTGTTCCAGCACATGCATCAAATACACGAACTAAAGAATCATAATCAGTACCACCATCACAGAAAGATAAAGTTACTTCTTCACCAGCTACAGTACCTGTATAAGAATACCATAAATCATTAGCAGCATTTTGACCTGAATCAGTAGCTGTAATAGTTTCACCAACTACAACATCACCACAATCAACAGCAAGTGCATCAACACACTCATCATTTGGAGGACCCGTTGGATCATCAGGGTTACATGTAATAGCCATAGAGAAGTTACCAGAGTTAGATCCAAAACCTTCTACCATGATATAGTAAGTAGATGTACCATCAGAAGAAAAAGTAATCTCTGATTGTAAACCACAAGAATCATCGTTAGAGTCAATTTGAGTTCCACCACAAGCATCATAAATACGAACTAAAGAATCATAATCAGTACCACCGTCACAAAAAGAAACAGTAACATCTTGAACAACTCCCATTCCAGTAAATGAATACCATAAATCTGGAGCAGCATTGTCACCTGAATCAGTAGCTGTAATAGTTTCACCTACAACAACATCTCCACAGTTAACATCGATAGCACCAGCACACTCATCATTTGGAGGAAGTACAACTGGAATACCAGGTGCAGAAGACCAAGCATATTGAGTTAATCCACCAGCATCCATTTGATTAATTAAAGTAGTATTACCAGTAGCAGTATCAACTGTACGTAATTCAGAATCAAAAAGACCATTATTAAATGCAGTCATAATTACTGTATCTGAAGCAGCATCCCAGAACATACCTTGTCCAAAGTTTGCGTCAAAACCAATAGCTCCAATAAGAGTAGCAGCACCAGTTCCTAAATCAATAGAATATAAGTTATCATCAGCAACATCATAAGCATAAGCATTTCCAGCTCCATCAATCGCTAAACCAATACCGAAAGCAAGTCCAGTAGGTCCAACAACTGTAGCAGTTAATGCTCCAAAATCAAGAACAGCAAGGTTTGAATCACCAATAGCATAATAAGTACCAGTAGCATGATCAAATTCACCAGC
>JAHRWC010000442.1 GCA_019090365.1 Flavobacteriaceae bacterium | reverse complement strand
TTTGAGTTTTAGTTCTTTATCCTATGGTCAATTTTGGAGCGATTTTGAAGATGGTACATTGCAAGGTTTCACAAATGGAGATGGGACTACTGAACAACTTTTTGTTCATCAAGAAGCTGGATCTCATTTCTTACAAAAAGATTGCGACGGCTCAAATTCTGCTTTGGGTGAAATGATGATTATCAATACCGAACAATGGATTGGTAATTATTTTTATTCACCAACGGGAGATGACATGGCAATGCGTGGAATAGATGAAATTTATATAAGAAATGAAAATGATTTCGATATACATTTACGTGTTGGTTTTACAGGATCTAATGGATATCAGGTAGTATCTACCCTACCGACAATTATTCCTGCTTTTTCAGATTGGAATTTTTATAACCTACCTTATTATGTGGATTTTCCAACGATTAGCAATCTTACGATTATCAACAATGTTGATGGGATTCCTTTTTTAGAATTGTTTAACCATATTCATGATTTATTTGAAGATGTTGTAGAAATACGTTTCTTTCATAATGAAGAAGAATCATTTAATCCTCAGACTGTAATTGGGTCTTTACAAATCGATGATATTTATTCGTATCAACTATTAAATAATACTGATAATTCACTTTCAAAAGTAAGACTATATCCAAATCCAGTAAGCTCTAATTTAATGGTTCAAATTCCTAATGCGATTCAAGCTGAAGTAATAGTATATAATGTGTTAGGAGATAAAGTTAAAAGTCAAACGCTTGACAATGTTCGGACTTCTTTAGATCTTTCAGCTCTACAAAGTGGTATATATTTAGTGAAAATAAGTTCAGAAACAGAAACAATTACTAAAAAGATTATAAAGGATTAATCTTCATCTGTAGCGCGATCTAATAACTTGTCGTTAAGATGCTTTTTTTGTTTGATTCCAAGCTTCTTGATGTTTTCAACTTTAGTAATCAGATTTCCTTTTCCTGTTAGCTTTTTCATGGTACCATCATAACTACCTTGCACTGTTTTTAACTGATTTCCAACTTTAATTAAATCTTCAGTAAGATTCACAAATTGATCGTACAACCTTCCAGCTTGCGTTGCAATTTCTAGGGCATTTTGTTGTTGCTTTTCATTGTTCCACATTGAATCTATGGTACGTAAAGTCGCTAAGAGGGTAGAGGGTGTAACAATGACGATATTCTTTTCAAATGCTTTGTTGTATAAGTGATTGTCCTTATTGATAGCGACTGCAAAGGCAGGTTCTATAGGAATAAATAATAATACAAAGTCTGGCGATTCTATATCGTATAAATCTTGATAATTTTTATCAGATAATTGCTCAACGTGTTTATTTATGGAATTGATATGTGCTTTTAAGTGGCGCTCTTTTTCATCTTCATCTTCTGCATCTACAAACCGACTGTAATCTGTAATAGAAACTTTAGAGTCAATGATCATCTTTTTATGATCAGGTAGGTGTAATACAACATCGGGTAATACACGTGAGCCATCTTCAAGCGTAAAGCTTTGTTGCATAAAATATTCGCGGTCTTTCTCCAATCCAGATTTTTCAAGTACGCGTTCTAATACTAATTCACCCCAATTTCCTTGCATTTTACTATCACCCTTTAATGCTTTTGTTAAGTTAGAAGCATCTTTGGTCATTTGCAAGTTAAGGTCTTTCAGTCCTAATAATTGTTCTTTTAAGGCTGAATGCATACTAATGCTTTCTTTTTGTGTAGCATCCACTTTCTTTTCGAAGGTGGAGATTTTTTCTTGTAAGGGTGTTAAAATATTTTTTATGTTTTCTCTATTCTGAACGGTAAACTTTTCAGATTTCTCTTCTAGAATTTTATTGGCAAGATTTTCAAATTCTTTGGTGAATTTTTCTTGTAATTTTTCAACTTCTGCTTTTTGTTCTCGATTTTTAACATCGAGGTTATGAAGCTCAGAAGTACGTTTGGTTAGCTCGATAGCAAGTTCGTCTTTTTCTTTACGAATTACTTCACGCTCATCGATGGCACTTTCAAAACGTTCTTGTAGTTTCTCTTCTTGTAAGGAAGATTGATTTAAACGCTCTTCTAATGAACTTGTATTCGATTTATTTTTAAGGCGTGTAAATAGGCTACCAATAAAGGCTCCAATAAAAATGGTTATAAAAGCAAGAAGGAGAAATAGAAAGGTTTCAGACATAGAAAAATAGAATCATAATATAAAAAGTAAATTTAAGGATAGTTTTTTATTTAATACCATACTTTAAATACTTCCTGAATAAATTACAATAATTTATACACATCTATGATCAGGTGTTGATATTTTTCCATGTTATCTTGGTTCTATATTTTATGCTATAGAATTACGTAATCTTACGTATTTCATTATTAGGGTATTGGAGCTACTTTGTTAAACAATTTAAATTAAAACTCAATACTCATGGATAATACATCTTTATTCGATTCTATCTCAACAATAAATGGAGTCAAACTAGAAATTACATTGGATGAAAATTTCAAAAAAAGTTTAAATTCCTTTCGAGGTCTCACTTCAGAACCAAGAATTCTCAATGGGATTACATATCCTTCAGTGTATCTTACAGATAGCGACTATGGAGGTTTAACCATACAGTTTGGCAAAGGACAAGAGCTTCGATTAATAATGAATCTTGAATATTATTATGTCTATGGGTTTTTTCTCGATGATTCAAAAGTATATGCTTTTAGTGGAGAGGGAGTGGAAGCACTAGATGCTTTAGGTTTTGAAACTGAAACGATTCCTTATGGTGATAGCTATACTGATATTAAAGGACAGCTAACGACTGATGAGTTTTATGCTTTAACAGATGGCGTGGTTGAATTTTCTCAAATAATAAATGCCTTAACAGAAATTACTGACACTAGTATACCTTTTTCAAAAAAGCCAACTTCGATTCTCATCGCATTCTGGTCATTAGTAGAAGGAATTCGTTTTGAGGCTATTTCAGATGTGGTGGATAATTTAATTCAAGATAAACCAAACGATTATGTCTATAATTATTTTTACTATCTCGCTGAAATTTGGGCAAAACTATGTGTTATTGCCGCTTATGAGAAGAATTTGAACCCTGAAGTTGCAGTCTATGATTTGCATCAAATACAGTAATTAATAATAATAACATCTCTTTTATATGGAATCCTATAGCAA
>JAHRWC010000441.1 GCA_019090365.1 Flavobacteriaceae bacterium | reverse complement strand
CAAAAGAGATTCGTGAAAAAAACGCTGAAGTGCCAATTATATTCTTAACAGCCAAGGCTATGAAAGAGGATGTAATGAAAGGGTATAAAGTAGGAGCAGATGACTACCTTAATAAGCCTTTCGATAGTGAGGTGCTTTTAATGAAAATTAAGGCAATCATTCAACGCAAAGGGATTGACTCCGTTGCAGATAGTAAACAATTTGAATTCCATGTAGGTGAGTTTCATTTGAACTCTAAATTGCGTTTCCTTAGTTATAAAAAGGAATCACCAATTAAACTTTCTCCCAAAGAAAATGAACTTTTACGTATGCTGGCTCTACATAAGAACGATTTAATGCCGCGTGAGTTAGCGCTAACCAAAATATGGCGTGATGACAATTATTTCACCTCACGAAGCATGGACGTATATATCGCCAAGCTCCGAAAATATTTAAGTTTGGACGACGGTGTTGAAATCATCAATATACATGGAGAAGGATTCCGTTTGGTTGTTAAAAGTGAAGTCGATAACTAAACGATGTAATAATGAGTTTTAAGAACGCCCTTTTAGGGCGTTTTTTGCTTTATAAAGGAAAGTATTTCCGAAAAAGAGTCTGCAGTATCAAACCAGTTGATACTATTATTTTTTCGAAACCAAGTTCCTTGCCTTTTGGCAAACCTTCGGCTGTTCTTTTTTATTTCCTCAACCGCTTGCTCCTTCGATAAATTCCCTTCAAAGTGTTGAAATAACTCTCGATAGCCAACAGTTTGCAGTGCATTCAATTCTTTGTCCGAAAACAAGCTTTTTGCTTCTTCAATCAAACCGTTTGCAATCATAATATCAACACGTCGATTAATTCGGTCGTAAATTTGTTCTCTTTCAGCTGTGAGCCCGATGTAAAGGGGGTCAAAATTTCTTTGATTTTCTTCCTTTCTCAGGAAAGATGTATAAGGTTTTTTGGAACTCCGGAAAATTTCTAACGCACGTATCACTCGACGTGGATTATGAATATCGGTTTTCTCAAAATAAGCTGGATCTACTTCTTTTAACTCTTTTTGTAAGACTTCAATACCACTCGATTCCAGTTCAAAATTTAGTTGCTCACGTATTTTTGGATTTACATCTGGAAAAACATCCAATCCCTTTACAACGGCATCTACATAAAGGCCAGAACCACCAACCATTACAACTATAGGATGCTTCACAAACAATTGGTCTAATAGTGCAAGCGCTTCTTTTTCAAAATCACCAACACTATAATTTGTGAAAATGCTTTTATTCTGAATGAAATGATGTTTTATTTCGGCCAATTCTGAAGTTGAAGGAACTGCAGTTCCAACAGTCATTTCTTTATAAAATTGCCGAGAGTCTGCGGAAATTATTTCCGTTGAAAATGCTTTTGCAATAGCAATGGCTAATGTTGTCTTTCCAATTGCAGTTGGCCCAACAACACAAATAAGTATTGGTTTATTTGTTGGCATTAGGCGGAAGGTTCTTCATTTTTGTGAGGATGCAGCTCTTTTCCACATCGATGACAAAAGTCTGCATCGTCTCTGTGTTTTTCCACTCCACAATTAAAACACACCTGAGTATTTACATGGACATAATCACTGGCTTTAGAGTATTCAGCGGTCACTATTCCAGTGGGAACTGCTATGATTCCATAACCCATAATCATTATGAGGCTTGCAATAAGTTGACCAAGTGGTGTGGCTGGAGATATATCACCATAGCCGACAGTGGTTAATGTCACAATTGCCCAATATACACTTCTTGGAATACTCGTAAAACCACTTTTTTCACCTTCAATTAAATACATTAATGTTCCTGCAATGATTGAAATAATAAGAACGGCGAAAAGGAATATAAAAATTTTTGCCCGACTGTGTAACAGTGCTTGCTTAAGCTTGTTTGATTCGCCAACATAGCGCGTAATCTTTAAAATTCTAAATATTCGTAGTAAACGGAGTGCTCGTACCGTCAATAAGTAATTGCTACCTACTAATATAAACGATAAGTAAAGAGGGATCGTAGAAAGAAAATCTATGACACCATAAAAACTGAAGATATAATTAAAGGGTTTTCTTACCGAAATAACACGCGCAATATATTCAATAGTGAAAAATATGGTAATGACCCACTCACCTATGTATAGTAGTTGATGGTATTCGGCGTCAATCGAACTCACGCTTTCCATCATTACAAAAACAACACTCAGTAGGATAAGTACGAGCAGTATAATATCAAATACTCTCCCCACTGGAGTATCAGCTTCATGGATGATTTCGTGGAGTTTACTGCGCCAATTACTTTTTTTAGGGGTTTTCAACGGGATCTTTCTTTTTTCTTTATATAAATGTAAACAAGTTTCTCTAATTAACTGCGTCTGGCGACAAGATAACTTTTTTAAGCACTTTGTTTTTTCTTAAATAATTCTGAATAATATGTCGAGCGTCACGATTGTTTTGCATTGGGTGTATAATTGATTTCAATACCTCTGCATTGTTAATTTGATAATTCAAGTTATAAAATCCAAACCCTTTATACTGCCCATTTTCAATTAGAATTACCGAGCGTTCCTCAATAGATCGTCCATGGTCAATAACGAGCATATTCTGATTCTCATAGCTATACTTATTTATAAACTTATTGACACGTTCGTTATAACTTGCTGGTGTTTCATCTTGAATACATGCACCCCGACACTCTTTTATACTATATAGGAAACAATTATTTTTAGATTCATATAAGCCCGTTAATTTCTGGCATAACTGATATTCTTCAGTAATCTTAAAAAGAGAAGCTTTTGCCTGCTGCGAATTTGTAAAAGTAGTAATTGATTTTTTGCGCCCATCGGCCTTTTCAATTTTAAGATTTATATAGCCGTTCTCATCTTTAAATGAAGAAAGTTGATAGTTGTACAATGTTTTGCGCAACGCCCTATTATAAAT
>JAHRWC010000452.1 GCA_019090365.1 Flavobacteriaceae bacterium | reverse complement strand
TTAGATCATTCTTATAGCTATAAGTAACAGGATTTAATTGCATCACTTTAGAAATGACATCCTCATTCATTCTATTAATATTATTTTTTAATTTTTGATCTGAAGTCACGTTATAACTACCATCTGTATCTAAAATAAATGCTTTTAAAATACCATTATAACTAAAATTGTAATCATTAAATCCATCAACATAAGTATTCCAGTAATTTCCCGAAGAATGATCCATTCTTATATTTCCGTTGACTTGTAATTTTTCTGAAGGAACCTTAACACCAATTCCTATATTTCCTGATGAAATCGTATTTCCTAAACCATCAAGACTAGTTCCGTAAATTAAATTCCCAATATTTAATTGATTAGAGCCTGAAGTATCAGGTGCATAAGAATGATTTCCTATCATTATATTACTTGCAGGTATATTTCCTGCTGTAACTAAGTTATCTCCTGCGGAATACCCTATACCTATATTATTTGAGCCTGTAGTATTTGCTAATAATGCACTATGTCCAATAGCAATATTTCTTGAACCAGAAGTATTTGATAAATTTGAAAAAGACCCAAGTCCAATATTATAAACTCCTATAGAATTATTTAACATTGCTTGATTTCCAATTGCAATATTATTATCTCCATCAGAATTCGAATTAAGCGCATAATAACCAACAGCTGTATTAAATCCAGACTTATTAGAAGTTAAACTACCAGATCCAACACCCACATTACCAGTTCCAATAATATTAGACCCTAACGAATTATGACCTAGCGCTACATTATTTTCTCCAGTTGTATTTACTTGTAAGGAATGATAACCTAATCCAATATTTTTATTATTACTCCCATCATCCACATTACCTGAAGACAAACCTAAAAACACAGAAGAACCTGCAGTATCAGATTTTCCATCACTTAATTCATCAATCTTTTGAACCCCAAATGAAGTTGTATCGATCCAACTTAAATTCCCTGTACCATCAGTATAGATTACTTGTCCATTAGTTCCTCTTGAAGCTGGCATTATGTAATTATTTCCGGTAGTTGTTCCTATTGATAATCTTCCCAAGAAATACCCTGCAAAAGCTGAAGTAT
This sequence comes from Flavobacteriaceae bacterium, assembly GCA_019090365.1. Lineage (GTDB taxonomy): Bacteria > Bacteroidota > Bacteroidia > Flavobacteriales > Flavobacteriaceae > Marifrigoribacter. Next base: position 2,471 of record JAHRWC010000452.1, on the reverse strand, counting down.
TTGTAGCTGAGGAATAAACTCCATATCCATTGCCTAAAATTCTATTATAAGATCCATAGCTTGTTGAAAAATTACCATCTACAATATTATAGGTTCCATATCCTGTTGCACTACCTAATGCATTCCCTTGTATATTTTGATAGCTTCCGTAAACTGTGGGAGAGCCACCAGAATTACTTATTAAATTATTCTTTATCCCATAACCTGTACCGGTTAATACTTCTAGAGTATTTTCAATAGCATAAGTATCACCTGTTGCAAGTCCATTATTATCATTATCCAAATTTATTTTAATACCATGAGAATCTGTATTAGAAAAAACTGAAGTATCATCTGTAGTTATATTTATAGAAGTCACTCCTCTATCATCTAAAATATCAAGACTAGCATTTGCATTAGTTACCCCTAAACCAATGTTACCTGTTCTTGTAATATCGCTTGTAGATACTGTTGCGTTTGTAGTAGTTCCTTCATTGTACCATGCGGGAGATGTATCTATTGGATTAATGGTAAAAGATTTCCACACACTTCCGTTATACCCCTCAAAATCGGTACCTGTCCAACGTATTGTACCAGAATTTGCTGTTAATGTTGTGCCTATTTTAATAGCTCCATTAATTTCAAATTTTTCAGAAGGAGCTTTTACCCCAATACCTATTTTACCAGTTGATATTGTATTAGCTGTTCCATCTACACTTGTGCCATATATAAGGTTTCCTATATTTAATTGATTAGACCCTGTTACATTAGGAAAAGCAATTGTATTACCTCCAATAATCGTATTATTATTACCCGAAGTTAAATTATAACCTGCAGCATTTCCAATTGCAGAATTATTATTCCCATCTGTATTACCCGAAAGAGAACTTTTACCTATTGCTATATTAAAATTACCTGTAGTATTTGATATCATTGAATGAACACCTGTAGCTGTATTATTACTACCCGTGGTATTAAAAAAAAGTGTTGAACTACCCAAAGATGTATTGTTATTACCAGTATTATTTGCAGCATTTGTTGATCCACGTAAAGCATTGGATCCTACTGCAGTATTATAATTATCAAATGGTATGCTTGTTGAATTTGAATTAGCCATAGCTAGATATCCGATAGCTGTAGCGTAACTTCCACTTTTATTAGTATTAAGAGCATTTTTCCCAATAGCAGTATTTTGACTACCAACTATATTAGAATTTAAAGACGTTACACCTATTGCTGTATTATTTATTCCAGTAGTATTTGAAAATAAAGATCTATTACCAATAGACACATTATAACTACCTTCTGTATTTAATAAAAAACTATTATATCCTAAAGCGGTATTTTGATATCCTGTAGTATTATTTCTTAATGAATTATATCCAACTCCAACATTTTCATTATCACTTCCATCATCAAAAAGACCAGCGTTAATTCCTAGAAAAATTGAGGATCCATCATTAGAACCATCACTATCAGATTTTCCATCACTTAAATCATTAATTTTTTGTGCTCCTATTGTAGAACTATTCGCCCAACTTAAATTTCCAGAAGCATCTGTTTGCATCACTTGCCCAGTTGTTCCTCTAGAAGTTGGCAGAAAATAATTATTTGAAGTAGTCGTACCTATTGAAACTTTACCCAGAAAATAACCGGCGTAACCATCACTCTTTAATACTGAAGAATATACTCCATAATGTAAACCGCCAGCAGCGCTACTTATACTATTATATACCCCATATTTTATTCCGTCACCTGAACCAGATAAATTATTGTAGGTGCCAAAATGAGTTCCATTACCAGAATTGCTAATACTATTAGAATTACCACTTTGAAATCCATCACCGCTACCAACTAACACATTGTCTGTTCCATAGAAAAAGCCATCACTATCTCCTAACAATCTATTGTAAACCCCATATGATCTACCGCTATTATCATTAGTTAAATAATTATATAATCCCATTGTATAGGATGCACTTCTAGTTGTTGGATTACTTAAACTATTCACTATTCCATACATAATTGTGTCCTGTATAGATGAATTTTGCAAATAAAGTATTTCTTTTTTATCCGATTTTACAGTCAATTTAGCAATAGGATTATTATTCCCTCCTATGGAAACATCCTTAGTTGATCCATCCATCGGGCTTAAATAAGCTCCATTATCTGTCCATTCTTTATCACTAGCCATTGGCAACCAACTTGTACTGCCTTGATGCCAATAATAAAATTTATTATCAGTAGTTAAAAAAACTAGCATTCCATTTTGATCAGCTCCAGGGTCTGTTAAAGGAAAAGCGTCTATTCTAGGAATTAAAATTCCATCTGTACTAGAAGGTGCTACTGAATTAGATGCTGAAATATCTAAAATTGCTTTTGGATTTGTATTACCAACACCAACTTGTGCTATACTTAATTGAAAGAAACATAATGAGAAAACTATAGCTTGATAAATATACTTCATGACAAGAGGTTTTAAATTTCTTGGT
>JAHRWC010000440.1 GCA_019090365.1 Flavobacteriaceae bacterium | reverse complement strand
GCGAAAATTTCTCATTTATTTAAAACGATTTCTTTATAACCTTCAGGAATAGTAAACGGAAAACGTACCTATGCATTGTGGTCAATCTTTTTAAATTTTAATTCAATGCTAGTTTTTTTATCGTTTTCTGAAGTTAATATTAAAACTTCAGATGGATAATCATCTCCTTCTATTTTTTGGTATTCACCATAGTTAACAGATAATAATCTGTTATCTGAAGGTTGTGATAAACTTTCTAATGCTACTTTAAAATTGTTCGGATTTAAAAGAATAGAATGAATAAAATTTTCAGGTTGTTGTTTTGGCTCTATTTTATATTTATTCTGAAAAACTGTTGATGAATATCTTGATTTATCTAATTGAAAAATAGACTGTCCTAGTAATATGTTTTGTACTTTATTAAAATCTAATTCGGTGCCTAGCCATTCACTTAATAATTGATAGTCTCCATCAAAATATGACCCTGAAAGTTTTTCATAATAACTCACTTTATCTGTAGTTATATTAATTTTAGCCAAGGTAATTCCTAAGACTGAAGCTTTAATCCAAATGGTCTTATCCTTCTCCATTCGCAAGCTCACAGTAATACTTTGCGACTTTTTTTCATCTTTATAATTCACTTGAACTCGAGCTGCTAATGTTTTAAAATTAGGTGAAGCAACTTCATGCGTTTTAATGATATCTTTTAGTACTAAACTAGGATTCGCCATTGTAGATCCATTTACAACTTTACTGGTTTTACAAGAATTTAAAAATACTGCTAGCACCAAACATAAAATAAATCCTGAAATAGGTAGTCTAGAAGTAATAGTTTTGTTATTCATATTTTTAATTTGAATACGATAATTCTGAAGCTTTCTTTTTATAAAAATCTGCTTTTTTATCATTCCCTTTTGCTTGATAAGCAATACTTAATTGTTGATAAAAATCCTGCTCCATCTTAGGATCATCTAACAAAAAATCAAGTCCGATTTCTAAATTTTCAATTGCTAATTCTGAATTGTTTAATCCATTATTAGCAACTCCATTTATTAAATAAAGTAGAGCTTGTGCAGGAAATATTTCTAAAGCATTTACACTTAGATTTGAAGCATCATCATAATTTTTTAAATCGATTTGAATTAACAAAGCACTTTTGATTAAGTTGAAATTATCCTGATCTTTTTCTAATCCTTTCTTATAAAAAGTTAGCGCTTGTTCTTTCTTATTTTTGTTAAGGAAATAATCTCCAATAGATTTAAAGATATCACTGTTATTTTCTTCTGAAAACAAGCTAGTAACTTCTTCTAAATCCTTTTCATATTGAGGGTTTGCATTTACAAAAGAAATAAAATCACTTAACACTTTGTACTTGCTTTCTGAATCAATTTTTGAAGATTTAAAAACAGTTTTCATTGATTGTATTGCTTCTGAAATAGATCCTTTATCCAGATAAAATTTATATAAAGCTAAATGAGCATGTTGAGATTTAGGAAATTCTTTTAATAACTCATTTGCTAATTCAAATGCCTTAACAACATCTCCTTTATTACTATATAAGAAGATAAGTTTTAAGTAATCATTTTCTGATTTTGCATCGTTGTTAATTTTACTTTCTATACTTTCTATTTCCTTTTTAGAATTACCTGTTCTTTTATAAATATTCGATTTTAAAACATCTCTTTTCAAGCTATTCCCCCATAATTCATCTAACTCCTCTAAAAGTGTAATTGCTTTATCATACTGTTTTGTTTGAAAGTATAAATTTGCCAAATCTTCTTTGTAATCTTCATCATGCGGAATTATCTTTAACACCAACAGGATTGCAGCTTCATAGTTTCTTTGCACATAATACAAATCGTATAAAGCTTCCATAACATCTATGTTATTTGTTTCAGTTTCTAAAACCTTATTAAAATTTAATTCGGCTTCATCAAATCTTTTCAACTTTGCTAAATTTTTAGCACGTTCAAAATAAATAACAGAAAGATTTTCTGGCTGTTTTTTGGTAGCAATTTCAGCTTTATCTAATGCAGTTAAAGCCAATTCATAATTTTCAATTCCTTTTTGTTTTAAAGCTTCAAAAAAGTTTTCCTGAAAAGCATCACTTACATTACCTAAATCATCTAAAGGTTTTTCATCTTGAGCTATAGCATTGCCATGGAATAGTAAAATTCCGAAGAAAATGAAAAACCAATATGAAAAACTTCTATTCATAAAAATGTAATCTTCTTAGATTAACGTTGAATAATCTCCAATACTAATATTGGTAAAATTACCATCAAATTGGCCGTGATTTCCAATCATAGCGTTGTCTAAAGTAGCATTTTTGATTAAGGTTTCGTTTTGGATTATGCTATTTTTAACGTTGCTATCTTCTATTCTAGTGTTTTTGCCAATAGAAACAAAAGGGCCGACAGTCGTATTTTTTAAAACTACACCCTCACCAATAAAACATGGCTCAATGATATTTGAATTTTCTAAAGTGATATCATCAGCAATTAATTGCTCTTTATCATCGGTCAAAAAACCTAGCATTCTTCTATTAGTTTCAACGGTTACTTCTTTATTCCCACAGTCCATCCATTCAGTAACAGTACCAGTTTTAAAGACTTTACCATCCGCCATCATTCTTTTGATCCCGTCGTTTATTTGATATTCACCGCCGTTAATAATATCATTTTCGATCACATAAGTAAGTTCCTTTTTTAGCACTCCAACATCTTTAAAATAATAAATACCAATCACTGCTTGATCACTTACGAATTGTTCAGGTTTTTCAACAAGTTCCGTTATTTCATCCTTATCGTTTAAATTAACAACACCATAGGCTTCAGGATTATCAACTCTTTTAGTCCAAATAACACTGTCTGTTTCTTTATCTAAATCGAAATTTGCACGTATTAAGGTATCTGCATAAGCAATCACAGCAGGACCCGATAACGAAGGTTCAGCACACATAATAGCATGACCTGTTCCCAAAGGGTTTAATTGTCTATAAATACTTGCTTTAGCTCCTAAATTTTCAGCTAATTCTTTTAAGCTAGCAACCACTTCTTCTCCAAAAAACGCAGGATCTCCAAGTATAAAAGCTATTTCTTCGATGTCCTCATTTAATAAATGAGCAATATCTGCTACTAATCTGTGAACTATTGGCTTTCCTGCAACAGGAATTAAAGGTTTAGGAACTGTAAGTGAATGAGGTCTTAGCCTTGATCCTCGACCTGCCATTGGGACAATTATTTTCATAGTATTATTTATTAAGTAGGTATATCTTTAAATTAATTTAGGTTCTGAATTAATAGATTTTTATTTTACTCCTGTACTTCCAAATCCGCCTTCACCTCTATCAGTTTCAGATAAGGTAGAAACTTCCTCCCAGGTTGCTCTTTCGTGTTTGGCTATAATTAATTGTGCAATTCTTTCTCCATTTTCGACTATAAAATCATCGTTAGAAAGATTGACTAAAATTACTCCTATTTCACCTCTATAATCTGCATCGATAGTTCCAGGAGCATTTAATACAGTAACTCCTTTCTTAGCTGCAAGACCGCTTCTTGGGCGTACTTGAGCTTCAATCCCAACAGGTAATTCGATAAAAAGACCTGTTTTAATAATGGTTCTTTCTAATGGTTTTAATGTAATTGGGTTTTCTAAATTAGCTCTTAAATCCATTCCTGCAGAAGCTAATGTTTCATAGGAAGGGAGGCTGTGATTAGAGGTATTAATTATCTTAATGTTCATTTAATTCTTCTTTAATATTTGTTTTATTTCTTTCTTTTCAGAAAAATATAGCAAAGAAACAAACACCAATAATAGTGCCGTTCCTATTAAAATATTTCCTTCAAATATATAAAATGAAAGTACCGAAAATACAACGGATAGCAATACATAAAATCCAATTTTTTTCAAGTTATATGGAACTCGATAATGTTTTCTTCCGTAGTAATAAGAAAGCACCATCATACTTCCATAAGCAGCTAAAGTTGCAATGGCAGATCCTTTATAACTAATGATAGGGATTAATATAATATTTAGCGTCAATGTTATAATAGCGCCAAAAACTGAAATATAAGCGCCATATTTAGTTCGATCTGTTATTTTATACCAAACTGAAAGATTGTGATATAGCCCTAAACATAGATTGGCTAATAAAATAATTGGAACAATTGAAAGTGCTTCCCAAAAAGAACTGTCTGGTATCAATAATTGCTTAAATATGTCTAAATATACTACTACAAATAGGAGTATAAAACTTCCAAAGGCTGCAAAGTATTTCGTGATTGTCGCGTATGTTTCTTTTGCATTCTCACTAGTTGCATGTTGAAAGAAAAATGGTTCGATTCCTAATCGAAATGCAGTCGCAAATAGTGTCATAAATACTCCTAATTTATAGCAAGCTGCATAGATACCAACTTCTGTATTTGCAATTTCTGATGGCAGCATATATTTTAAAAGAATTTTATCGAAGGCCTCATTAATTGAAAAAGCTATACCAGCAATTAAGACTGGAAAAGCATAACGAATCATTTGTTTCCAGATTGTTTTATTAAACTTGAATCCAATTTTTACATAAAGAGGTAATAGAATTAATAACGTAACTGCACTAGCAATTAAATTTGCAATAAATACATAAGCTACTTTATTGTTGTCTTCTAATAAAATATCATTCCAAAAAGAAGTAGGTTCATTTTTAGCCCAAATTGGCAATACCAAAAAGAAAAACAGATTCAAACTTAAATTAATAGCAACATTAAATATTTTAAGAAGAGCGTACTTCATTGGTTTTTCATTCGCTCTAAACCAAACAAAAGGAAGAACCGCTAAGGCATCTAAGGCTAATATAATTAAGCCATAAGTAATATATTCTGGTCGAAAATCTAAAAAACTTGAGATTGAATCTTTAAAAAATAATAAAACTGTTAAAAAGACTAATGTAGAAATGGTGAGCGAACTTAATGCAGTAGATTGAACAACTTCCTTTTTTGTAATATCTTTATTTATAAAGCGAAAAAAAGCAGTTTCCATTCCATAAGAAAGCAATACGTTTCCTAGGATTAAAAAAGCCATTATTGAGGCATAAATACCATATTGTTCTCTCCCTAAAACTACAACATAGAGAGGTACTAAAAATATAGCTAAAGCACGAGGCAATACTGTTGCTAAGCCATAAATAAAAGTTTGTTTGAAGAGTTTTTTGAAGATACTCAATTCACTTATTTTTAAGGCTTAAAAGTATTGATTATAAATTTGTAAATAGCTATTAATATTTATTATTAGGGTTTCCTTGAGGATAAGAAAGCATAGGCTTTTCTTCTATATTTTTAACTTTATAATACTCAAGCATTCCATTATTCATATAACTAATTACCATTTCATTGGCAGCTAATTTAAAAGGAAATGGAACTGGAGGTGTATTATTAGCTTCATTTATTGGGTTACTATCCATAATGACATCCTTTGTTTCATTTAAGAAAGAGCCTTTAAACTGATTCTTATTACGACTTTGAACAGCTTCTATTTTATTATTTCTGAAATACATATCCTTGATACTAACTCCTTGATTTACACTTTTAAATGTAACTTGTACCAAAGTACCTGACCCACCTTCTTTAGTTCCTGCGACCCATTTTTGGCTAAATGTATTATTAATGACAAAAGGAGGTTCTTTCTCTACTTTATACTTTGTTTTCGTTGTATTAGAGCTTCCACAATTTGAAAAACTAAAAATTATAAAAGTTATTCCTATTAAACTGAAAATATATTTTGCTCGTTTCATGCGTATGTTTTTTTTAGAAAGTTTCAAAAGTCTTGCCATAAATTTACAAAATGACAACGAGTAATTCATGAAATCATATTTTTAAAGTATGACATTTGACATATTTTTGATTAATTGTCCTCCTTATCTTTGCAATATAATAACCTTTTTATATTAATATGTATAAATCAACAACCCCCGAAAATGCTGTAAAGATTATTAAATCTAATGATAAGGTTTATTTACAAGCTGCAGCTGCTGTACCACAAACATTGGTAAAAGCAATGACCGATAGACATGAAGAATTACGTAATGTTGAAGTTTGCCAGTTACATACAGAAGGTGATGCTCCTTATGCAGATCCGAAATTAAAGGATAGTTTTCATGTGAATTCATTTTTTTTAGGAAAAAATGTACGGCATACATTAAAAGCCGGTAATGGATCTTTTACCCCTATATTTTTAAGTGAATTACCTTTATTATTTAAAAGAAATATAATTTCTATAGATGTAGCTTTAATACAAGTATCTCCTCCAGATAAACATGGGTATTGTTCATTAGGAGTTACGGTTGCTGCAACTCTTGCAGTAATTGAAAATGCAAAACATGTTATTGCACAAGTAAATCCGAACATGCCAAGAACTCATGGGGCAGGAATTATACATATTTCTGAATTAGACACTTTTGTTGAAGTAAATGACCCTATTCCAGGTCATGAACCTTCAGCTCCTACTCCAGAAGAAGAAAAGATTGGTGATTATATAGCTGAACTTATTGATGATGGAAGTACGTTACAAATGGGTATTGGTAATATTCCAAATGCTGTATTAACTAGATTAGGAAATCATAAAAATTTAGGATTACATACCGAAATGTTTTCAGATGGTGTGATCGATTTAATATTGAAAGATGTTATCAACGGAAACCATAAAGGAGTTAGTCCAGGTAGAGCACTCGCTACCTTCTTATTAGGGTCTAAACGTTTATATGATTATGTAGATGACAATCCATTTATTGAAATGCGTGAAGCAGATTATGTGAATAATACAGCTTTAATAGCTCAAAACCCTAAAATGGTAGCAATTAATTCGGCTATTGAAATTGATGCAACGGGTCAAGTTTGTGCCGATTCTATTGGTAAAAACATGTACAGTGGTGTTGGTGGACAAGTAGATTTTATACGAGGTGCATCTTTAAGTAAAGGCGGAAAAGCGATTATTGCTTTACCTTCTATTACCAGAAAAGGTATTAGTAGAATTGTACCTCTTTTAAAAAATGGAGCAGGTGTTGTGACTACACGTGCAAATGTACATTATGTAGTTACAGAATATGGAGTTGCTAATTTATTTGGTAAAACTATTAAACAACGTGTTCAGGCATTATCTGAAATTGCACACCCTAATTTTAGAGAACAAATTAGTAGAGATTATTTCGATATGAAATAATCATTCATAAATATTTTTCATAAAAAAACCCGATTTAGATAATTCTAAATCGGGTTTTTAATTTTATATAATTCTTAATCTATCCTGCTAATGCCTCAGCACCACCAACGATCTCTAAGATCTCGTTTGTAATAGCAGCTTGACGTGCTTTATTGTATTGTAATTTTAAGGCATCTCTTAATTCTGTAGCATTATCGGTTGCTTTATGCATTGCAGTCATACGTGCACCATGCTCACTAGCGACAGAATCTCTAATTGCTTTAAATAATTGTGTTTTTAAGCTCTTCGGAATTAATTCTTCAACAATCTTTTCTTTTGAAGGTTCAAAAATATAATCAGCAATCTGTACTTTCTCAGTTGTTTCTTCTGAAGCAATTGGTAAAAACTGTTCAGTTAAAACAAATTGTGTTGCTGCATTTTTAAAGTTATTATAAACTAAAACAATTTTATCGTAAGATCCATTCGCAAATAAATCCATTAATTGTTCAGCAATTGCAGCAGTATTATCAAATGTAAGATCATCAAAAATCTCATTATTATTAAATACAACTGTATTTGACTTTCCTAAAATATCGTTTCCTTTTTTTCCAATAGTAACTAAATCTACATTTTGATTGCTATACGTTTCCGAAGAAAGTAACACCGTTTCTTTAATTATATTACTATTAAATGCTCCTGCTAAACCTCTGTTTGAAGTTATAGAAACAATAAGAACATTCTTTACATCTCTTTGTTCAGCAAATTGACTTCCACTATCACCTTCTAAAGAAGCACTTAAGCTTTGAAGTAGTTCGGTTAATTTATTTGCATAAGGACGCATGGCCGTAATAGCATCTTGAGCTTTTTTCAATTTTGCAGCAGAAACCATTTTCATGGCACTGGTAATCTGCATCGTTGAAGATACTGAAGCAATTCTATTACGTATTTCTTTTAAGTTTGCCATTCTATTTAGAATTTAGTTTTAAGAAGTAAGAAGTGAGTTTAATAACTCACTTCTTACAACAGAAATCTAATTATATTTTGCTGAAAGATCTTTTGCTACACTAGCTAATACATCAAGAACTTCATCGGTTAATTTACCAGCCTTTAATGTATTTAAAGAATCTCTATGCTTTGCATTAAGATACTCTATGAAATCTCTTTCAAATTCTTTTACTTTATCTACAGGTACATTACTCAACAAGTTCTTAGAACCTGCATAAATAATTGCAACTTGATCCTCAACTGTGTAAGGGTCATTTTGAGCTTGTTTTAAAATCTCAACGTTACGTTTACCTTTTTCAATTACATTTAATGTTGCAGCATCAAGATCAGATCCAAACTTAGCAAATGCCTCTAATTCACGGAATTGTGCTTGATCTAATTTAAGTGTTCCTGCTACTTTTTTCATTGATTTAATCTGTGCATTACCACCCACACGCGATACAGAAATACCTACGTTAATTGCTGGTCTTACCCCTGAATTAAATAAATCACCATCTAAGAAAATCTGACCATCTGTAATTGAAATTACGTTGGTTGGAATATAAGCAGATACATCACCTGCTTGTGTTTCAATAATTGGAAGTGCCGTTAAAGATCCTCCTCCTTTTACGATATCTTTTAATGATTCTGGAAGATCGTTCATGTTTGCAGCAATTGCATCATCAGCAATTACTTTTGCAGAACGCTCTAATAATCTTGAGTGTAAGAAGAATACATCTCCTGGATACGCCTCACGTCCCGGTGGACGACGTAAAAGAAGAGATACCTCACGGTATGCTACTGCCTGTTTAGATAAATCATCAAACACAATTAATGCTGGACGACCAGTATCTCTAAAGTACTCACCAATTGCAGCACCTGCGAAAGGAGCATAAACTTGCATTGGAGCAGGATCTGAAGCATTTGCAGCTACAATAGTAGTATAAGCAAGTGCCCCTTTTTCTTCTAAAGTTTTAGCAATTAAAGCAACTGTTGATGCTTTTTGACCAACGGCAACATATATACAATATACAGGCTCACCTGCATCGTAAAATTCTTTTTGATTTAAGATAGTGTCAATACAAACAGCTGTTTTACCTGTTTGACGGTCACCAATAACAAGTTCACGTTGACCTCTACCTACAGGAATCATCGCATCAATCGATTTAAT
>JAHRWC010000029.1 GCA_019090365.1 Flavobacteriaceae bacterium | reverse complement strand
TGTACTGTTCTAAACTCTTCAGCTACTGCCTCAGAAACTGGAAAAACAGTACTAGAACCATCTATTTTTATTGTGCCTGTTAATTCAGTAGAATTTTCAGAAGCTTTATTTTCTTTTTTCTCTCCACATGCTCCAAATATGAAAGCTATGGCAATAATTGTAATTACTTTTCTCATTTTAAATATCATTAGTTTTTGTATTACAAATAAACCACCCTAATGTTATGTATGTGTTAATCGAAAATGAAGAAAATACTACTAGAAAGTTACTCTTACGTTACCTAAAGTTAAATTAATTGTATAAAAAAAGGAAGATTGTTACATCTTCCTTTTAAGTTTTATAAAAATTTAATTTGGTTAAAAATGAAGATCAAAACCTAATCTCCACATAATGAAATCTTTCTCTGAGTTTTTTTCACTGTAAGTAAAATCTGTTTGAACTTTAAGTTTATGTCCAACTATATATTTAGAAATACCCATTGTGTATTGGTCTATGTTACCAGCATTAGTTACTTCGTAATAACTAATTTTAGAATATCTTCCAGTAAATTCATAGTTGTTTTTTAATAAATAGCTTCCTTGAAAGTTGAAAGAATCTCCTTCTAAAACAACATCTCCAGTTGGTGTACCGTCATCTTCAACAGCAATTGGAGTATTAGCTTCTCTATTTGCGTATTCTCCCATAAATGATAAGCCTTTGTATTTAAACATTCCGTCTACAAAAATGGTTGTAATATCTGTTTGATGATAACCATTTTCAGTAATCATATAACTTCCTTTACCACTTCTAGTACGAACAGCGTCATTGTTAAAGTTATATGTAGCACCTATCATTAATTTTGGTTTCGGTTCTCTTTTTAGATCTCCTTGTTTATAATCTCCTTTAGATTGAAACAACCCAAAAGGTAAAAACTCTAATCTTCCAGTATATTGATGTCCTCCTAAATTTCCTGTAACTACATTTCTACCCTCTCCTTGTGAAAAGGCAAATTTTTCTCTTACAACAAATCTGTCATTTAAATTAATATGATGTCTAACCTGAAAACCAATATCTCTATCAATATTGAATTTACTATTTAAGATTGAACGATCTATTAATTGAAGATTAGCTGAAGAAACAACACGTTCTATGTTACCAGGTAATTTAGTTTGCCCAACCCATAATTCGAAATTTTCATAAAAGTTCCACATAATAACAGCATCCAATATGTAATTAGGAGTATTATTATTAAACTCATTTGCACCGGCGATATCTCTATTAGATAATCCTAATTCTATTTTATATTTTAATTTTGGTGAGTAAGCAAAACCACTAAATTTTAATCGAGCCCTTCTTATTAAAAAATTTTCAACTTGGTCACTATATTTATCTCCATCATGAAACCAAGCAGAATTTGCTCTAAATTGAATCCTTGGCGCAAATTTTATACTAAATGAGCTGTCCTTGGCTACAAAATTAATAAGTCCTTTTCCAAACTTAGTGTCACTAATTTCTTGAGCATTTGATGTGCTAATTGTTGCTAGAAAAGCAAGAACTAAAATGTAATATAATTTCATCTGATAATCTTTTAAAATTTTTGTCAGGGCAAATAACCAAACTCAATGTTAATTGAATGTTAAGACAAGATTAATTTTACAATTTAGAGCTGCTAATAATTTTTGGTTTTTGTTTTAGTAATTATTTAACAGTGTGCTTATTTGATAATGATTTTTTGAGATTATATTTGTAAAAATTAGTTTTTGAATGAGTAAAACTTTGATTGCAACTTTATTTTCAACCTTTTTGATTATTTCAATAATGGCTCCTGTTGTGGTTTCCTGCATGGATTTAAATGTAGAGGCCTTATCTTATGGGGATTTTTCTGATGAAGAAAAGAAAGGTAAAAGTGAAAAGGATGTTGCTGAAAAAGATCTTATTGATATAGAATCACTTTATTCTGAACGATTAGTTTTTGAAGAAAAAGCTTTAATGAATTACTTTTATTTGAATATTAATCAAGCTTATACTTCAAAAATTTTACTTCCCCCTCCTGAACCTTTCATTTAAATTTTAGGTTAACAAGTTACATTCTTCAAAAATCATTTGAAGAAAAATTAAATTAGTATTGCTATTTTCATAGTGATAAATCAAAATATATAGATGAAAGAATTATTCAATTTTAAACATTTCAAAGGAGATTTATTTGGAGGTATTACAGCAGGAATTGTTGCATTACCTTTAGCATTAGCGTTTGGAGTTAGTTCAGGTTTAGGGCCAAGTGCAGGTCTTTATGGAGCTATTTTTGTAAGCTTTTTTGCTGCTCTTTTTGGAGGAACTAACACACAAATATCTGGGCCAACTGCTCCCATGACTGCAGTAAGTATGGTTGTAATAGCTGGAATTATAGCTGTAAATGATGGTGATGTAAATAAAGCTTTACCCGCAATCTTGACCGTTTTTATTTTGGCAGGTCTATTTCAAATTGGTCTAGGGTTAATTGGGTTAGGAAAGTATATAAGGTACATTCCCTACCCTGTAGTTTCAGGTTTTATGACCGCCATTGGTATTATTATTTTGATCACTCAAATATTACCTTCTATAGGTTATTATCCTAAAGAAGATACTGAATATGTAAATCAATATAAACCACAAGCTGAAGAAATTATCTTAGATAATATCTTAAAGGAAGAAGCTGGTGAAGGTATTTTGGTGTTAGAGGATTTTAAAGAAACAATTGTTAGAGCTGAAAGGATCACTGATGATCAAATTTTAGCCGAGTCGCAAACTTTAGCAGCTAAAGAGGCTTCAGGTGTTTTAGGAGCATTAAAAATATTGCCAAGAGCTGTAAAAAATATTAACTGGTTAGAGTTAATATTAGCTTTAGGAACCATACTTATTATATATGGTTTTAAACGAATAACAAAAGTAATACCGAGTACACTAGTTGCATTATTGGTTATGTCGGGAATTGCAGTTGGATTTAAATTAAACTATCGTCCTATTGAGGAAATTCCAAGTGGATTGCCCATACCTAATTTAGAGATTTTTACAGGTTTTAGCTTTGGAGCTATCAGTCCATATATTTTTACAGCATTAACGCTTGCTTTATTAGGGGCTATAGATTCATTATTAACTTCTGTTGTTGCAGATAATATGACTAAAACAAAGCATAAACCAAATAAAGAATTAATAGGTCAAGGAATTGGAAATTCTATTGGAGCAATATTTGGTGGTATTCCAGGAGCTGGAGCAACTATTAGAACGGTAGTAAATATTAATGCCGGAGGTAAAACTAGATTATCTGGTATGATAGCTGGTATCATTTTATTTATTGTTCTTTTAGCATTAGGACCTGTTGCTTCTCAAATTCCAGCAGCAGTTTTAGCCGGAATTTTAATAACAGTTGGGATTGGAGTAATGGATTATAAAGGTTTAAAAGCGATTCCTAATATGCCTAAACCAGAAGTAATAATCATGATTGTAGTATTAGTATTATCTTCTGTTTGGAATTTAGTATATGCAGTAGGAATTGGCCTTGTAATTGCTTCACTGATGTTTATGAAAAAGATGGGAGATCTTACAGCGGAACGATCTGACGTAAAACCGTTACTTGATGAAAAAGCATGGGAGGATGAAGCTACTTTTCCTTTAAATTTAAAAGAAAAAGTATTTATAAAACATATAAAAGGCCCTTTGTTTTTTGGTACTACTAGTGAGTTTCAACAATTAGCAAAACAAATACCAGACTCAGCTTCCGCAGTAATTATACGAATGGGAAGAATGCAATATATGGATCAATCTGGTTTATATGCTATGGAAGATGTTTTGGTAGATTTATTGCAAAGAGATATAAAAGTGTTTTTTGTAAGACCTTTACAACAACCTTTATATTTATTAGAAAAAATTGACATTGTGCCTGATTTAGTTCCAAAAGAACATATCTTTAATGGGTTCAATGAATGTATTACATGGATTAAAACTAACTTAGAAATTAAATAATATATAAAATGGGAAATAATAATAAAACAGAAATGACTCCTGCAATGGCGCAGGATTATTTAAGAGCAGGAAATATTAGATTTATAAATAGCAAAAAAGAAGATAGAAATTTGATGGAAGAGGTAAAAGCAACTGCTGGAGGGCAAAACCCTTTTGCAACTGTTTTACATTGTATCGATTCAAGAGTTTCAGCTGAATTAATCTTTGATCAAGGTGTTGGGGATTTATTTAGTGTTCGTGTTGCTGGAAATATTGTAAATCAAGATATCATAGGGAGTATGGAATTTGCTAATGTTGCTTCTACTTCAAAAATAATTGTTGTTATGGGTCACACAAGTTGTGGCGCAGTAGGTGCAGCATGTAATCATGCTAGATTCGATGATCTTAATAATCTAAACAAACTAGTTAGAATGATTGAGCCTGCTGTTACTGCAGTGACAGAGCCTAAAAATCAAGACGACCGTAACTCTGGAAATAAAGAGTTTTTGAATAATGTGGCAAAAAAGAATGTAGAGCTTACTGTAAAAAACTTGAAAAACGAGAGTCGTGTGTTGAGATTAAAAGCAGAAGATCCTACTCAGCTAATAATTGTAGGAGCGATGTATGATATTAGTACAGGTAAGGTTTGTTTTTTTAATGATGATGATTGTTAAAAGTATACTTTTCAAATAGTAAAAGAGCTATCCGAAAGGATAGCTCTTACACTCATAATCTAGTCGACAAAAACTAAAAAGATATTCAAAGTGTACTTTGTTGGTTAATTCAAATTTTTAATTTCTTGTCCAAACTGCCCCCCATGTAAAGTAATCTGTAGAAGAAGCATTACCTTCTCCAGTAATAAACTCTGTTTCTGTAAATGGTACAGAAGTATCATTTTTCATTGTAACAATTACATCTATAAAAGTTACATCATTAACTTGTAAGTCTCCATTTGCAACACCTTGCCCTGTAGGACTGTTTCCTCCATCACCATCGATATCGAAACCTTCTTCAAAACCTTGAATTACAATATTTGAGAATATACCCTGGGTACCCGCTCTTAAACGAATTGCTTCATTTTCAGTTGCAGAACCTCTACCAATAATTAATACGTTACTTACTGTTGGTTTTGAAAAGAATAATGGATTTGAGTTGTTTCCTATATCTGTGTTAAAGCCATCAGCTTCAATTCCCTTGTCATGAGATACACCATGCTCGATATATACATTATTTAATGTTCCTCTATATCCTTCAGTCCAATCTACTGAATCATCTTGAGCTCCTATTACTGAAATAAAACTAGCATTTACAGTTCCTCCAAAGAATTCGATTCCATCATCTTTTCCTTCAAAAGCTTGAATGTATTCAACAGTTGTTCCATTTCCAACACCGTAAAACGAGAACCCATTGTTTTCAGAAGAAGTATCTGCACTTCCTCCTGAATATTCAATACGCACATATTTTATAATTCCTGAATTATCACTTTCATCACTTCCTCCATATGGCAAGCCACCGATTTCTGAAGTAGAAGTTGCTTCTCCACCTGCAACCGAGTTGATTGGAGCTTTACCTAAAATAATTAATCCTCCCCAGTCACCAGCATTTGGAGTATTTGAATTTGAAGTGAATACAATTGGACTGCCTGCCGTACCCACAGCATTAATTCCTGCTCCTTGAGAAATTGCCACATATACATCTGCACCAGAATTAGCTTTTATAACTGTTCCTGCAGGAATAGTTAGAGTTGTTCCTGTTGTCATAATTAATCCTTCAGTTAAAAGATAATCTGTGTCAGATTCTAAAGTTAAGTCTGAAGTCATTGTTCCTCCAATATTCACCACTAAATTTCCTGTTTCTTCTTCGTTTGAACCATTGTTCGTTGTACTATTGTCATTAAAAATAATATCTGCAGTATCATCTGCTTCACAAGATGTTAAGAATGATACGACGATTAGTACGCTTGCTATTAAATAATTTGTTTTCATTTTTGTTTGTATTTAGTTTTTGTTTGTATTTAAAATTTATATTTAAGTTGTAATGAGGCGTTAATACCTCTTTTATATTTTGAAAGAATTACATTTTCCTGATTGTTGTTTTCACGAATGCGTTCTATACTTGGGTCTAAAATGTTTTTTATGCTTGCATT
>JAHRWC010000439.1 GCA_019090365.1 Flavobacteriaceae bacterium | reverse complement strand
CCGTCAGCATCATAAGTGTGTGTTGGATTTTCTTCAGTCGAAAACCCACCATCTCCAAACAACCATAAAAAATCATTCGAATATTCTGAATTATTTATAAAAGCGTATTCAAGATTTCCATTATTTGTAATTTCAAAGCTAGAAATAGGTTGATGCGATCCTATAAACCAATCTGAAAGGTTATCATATACTACAAAACGAACGGCTTCTCTAATAATATTTGCTTCTGAAGGTGATAAGGTAGAATTAAAACTCACCAAGGTTGGATCTTTCTTAAAAATTGAAGTATAAAAAGTAATTGCTCCAGCATAACTTCCTGCTAAAGAAGGATGAGATCCGTCTGGATCATATAAATCTATACCTGGATGATTTTCACGAATAAACCTCCATACAGCTCCTACGGGAGAAACTTCTGCTTCATAATTTTCAGCCATGATTAAATGTCGTTCTGTAATTAAATTGTCCATGTCTTCATAAGTACAAAAAGGTGGCCAGACTGGACACTCAGAAGGTACTCCGTTTCGTTCTCCCCAGGTACAATAAAACAAGGTTTCACCACAAGGATTATATTCTTCTACTAAATTGTTCAATTCATTCGCATAGGGATATACATTATCCATTACATATTCCTCTGAACGACCCGTTTTTCTACCAGCTTCCTGCATTATTACATAATCCCAATTTCCTTGCATTATTTTAGTTGTGGTTAAAATATCACTCACGTGATTTATCCACCCAACATTTGGAGGTGTGTTGTCATCATGAATAACTGTATCACCAGCAGAATCTGCAGCTTGAGATAAAAGCCCAGGCAGATCATTATAATAAGTATAACTATTTCCTAAAAAAAATACTCGTTTTGAATCTTGAGCATTTGAATAAAATGAAATTAAAAAAATAAGAAGAATTGCAGATGATTTCATAGTTGATGATTAGTTACTCTAATGTAATTATTAATTTTCAACTCTAAGTAAACCCCTACATAAATTTACCTTGTCAATAAAACAATTTAATTGTAATTAGCTAGTTAACAACTTGTTGATGACGTTTTTTTCTTTTTCATTAAATACATCAAATAAACTTAAGACTTGTTTTTTAAATGATTCATTCTTTAAGTTTTCTGAAAAAATCTTTTTGGCATTTTTACTAAAACGCCAATTGTGGTGTAAACAAGCATTCACTAAACTTCTAACAGAACTAGTATTCCAAATTGAAAGGTCTTGTATGTAATTTAAGGCCAATTCTCTAATTTCAAAACTATAAGTAGGAGATGTATAATTTTGTAATTCTTCAATATAATTTTTCTTCTCCTCTTTTTTATAATCTTCTGTCACAATAGCAAGTACCAACCATAATTGCCTAATATTTTTATTCTGAAAACCTTGTGTGTTCTTCATTGTTTCTAAATACACTTCTCGATCGTCAGGAAAATTAAACCATAAGTAATAAAAGGCTGTTTCTTGAGTAACATAAGATTCATCCTTTAATAAAGTTTCATAATACGTTTTAAGTTCTTTAGGAATGGTTGTTAAAGATCCTGAAATTACCTGCCTTACCATCACGTTATTACTTTCAAAGCCTTTTATATAAAGTGCTAATGTTTCAGTTATAGGTTCTCCAGCTAATTGATTAATGGCTTCCTGACCGATATAATCATTTGGAAAAGTTAAGGCACTTTTTAGTTGTTCTTTCTTTTCAGATAAAGCAATTCCTTGTAAGGCTGAAATTTCAAGATAATCTAAAATAAAAGGCGATTTAATCAATGATTTGTATGCTAATTCAGCTTTAAAAGCTGATTGTTGTAACCAATCTTCTTCAAATGATTCTAAATCTTGATTTGAGACTAAACGCATTTCAGTTAAAAAATCTTCTGTAGTAACATTCTTAAACTGATATTTATTCAAATAATTTTTAATTCCTTCATTAAATACCGTCACTCCTACTTGTTCTCTCAACATATGCAATGCCCACGCTCCTTTTTCATAAAAAGTCAATGAGCT
This sequence comes from Flavobacteriaceae bacterium, assembly GCA_019090365.1. Classification (GTDB taxonomy): domain Bacteria; phylum Bacteroidota; class Bacteroidia; order Flavobacteriales; family Flavobacteriaceae; genus Marifrigoribacter. Next base: position 1,111 of record JAHRWC010000439.1, on the reverse strand, counting down.
TGCTTTGGGGTTTAACAATGATTCTCCTTTTCCATTATCACTTAAACTCTGTAATTGTTCAGCTGTTTGTAATAATTTCCAATAATAATATTCCTCTCCAAACATTTCTTTTTCAGCTAAAAGAGCATAGAAAGTAGCGAAGCCTTCCTGAAGCCAATGATGATCTCCAGACGTTTCTGTAATTAAATTACCAAACCATTGATGTGCTAATTCATGAGCATTTACGTTTACATAATTTCTATCCTTAAAACCAATAGAATCTACTACAAATGCTTCCGAAAAAATGGTTGCAGTTGTGTTTTCCATCCCAGCATATAAAAAATCACGGACTGGAACTTGCTTATAATTTTGCCATGGATATGCAACTCCAATTTCATCTTCTAAGAAATCGAAAATTTCCTTGGTAAAACGATAGGTAGGTTCTTCCTTTAAAGCATCGGAAGGACGAAAATATAATTCGATTGGAATCCCTGAGCTTGACTGAATACTCATTTTATCAAATTCCCCCACCACAAAAGCAACGAGATAACTTGACATTTCCTTTTTCATGTTAAACTGCCAACTTGTTAAGGTATCTAGTTCTTTTTTTGAAACAAGGTTTCCATTCGCTATAACTGTTTTATTTTTTTCTGAATTAATAGTAAGATCAAACTCAATCTTATCATTCATATCGTCAATACTTGGCAACCAATGTGAAGTATATTTTCCTTGCCCTTGCGTCCATATTTGATCTTCGGTAAAATAAAGTGTTTGCTTCGGAGCTGCTTCATACGAAAAGCTAACCGTATAAATTAAATCGGTTTCAAAAGAACCAGTAAACCATATTTTATTTTCTTCTGAAGTAACAGAAATATATTTAGAATCAACCTCTGTAATGCGCATTCTAATAGCATCTAAAAATATAGAATCTGTGTTTTTTTTAGCTTGAAAAGTATACGTCACATTAGCCTTAACCTCTTTAATTAAGGACAATGGTGTGATTTCTGCTTCAACCTTTAAAAAATCAACAACATCTATTTGTTGCGCATTTGATATGAAACCAATAAATAAAATGAATACGAAAAAAAATCTCATAAAAAAGGTTATTTCTGAAACTCAAAAATAACCTTTT
>JAHRWC010000438.1 GCA_019090365.1 Flavobacteriaceae bacterium | reverse complement strand
CATCAAACCCAAACTGATTCTTGGCAATCTTCTTTTGTAGCTTTCTTGCCTCCTCTTCATCAAACTGTTCTTGCGCACGTTCAACAAGAGATACTACATCTCCCATACCAAGAATACGATCGGCCATACGAGAAGGATGGAACACATCAATCGCTTCCATTTTCTCACCTGTACCAATAAACTTGATTGGTTTATTTACAACACTTTTAATCGAAATGGCTGCACCACCTCTTGTATCACCATCTAATTTTGTTAAAACAACTCCATCAAAATTAAGGCGATCATTAAATGTTTTAGCAGTATTTACAGCATCTTGCCCAGTCATTGAATCTACCACAAATAATGTTTCTTGTGGATTCACTGCTTTGTGAATATTTTCAATTTCAGTCATCATTGCCTCATCAACAGCAAGACGTCCAGCTGTATCGACAATTACCACATTATGCCCATTTTGTTTTGCATAAGCAACTGCATTTTGAGCAATTTCTACTGGATTTTGATTTCCTTCATCACTAAAAACTTCAACTCCAATTTGTTCTCCTACTACATGCAATTGGTTAATTGCCGCAGGACGATATACATCACAAGCAACTAAAAGAGGTTTTTTAGATTTTTTCGTCTTTAAAAAATTAGCAAGCTTTCCAGAAAAAGTTGTTTTACCAGAACCTTGTAATCCAGACATTAAAACAACAGTTGGTGAACCTCCAAGGTTGATCCCTGCAGTCTCTCCTCCCATTAATTCAGCTAATTCATCTTTAACCAATTTAACCATTAACTGACCTGGTTGTAAAGATGTTAATACATCTTGCCCAAGCGCCTTTTCTTTTACTCTATTGGTAAATTCTTTTGCAATTTTAAAGTTAACATCGGCATCTAATAAAGCACGTCGCACTTCTTTTAAAGTTTCAGCAACATTAACTTCTGTAATACTACCGTGACCTTTTAATACATGTAAGGCTTTATCTAATTTTTCACTTAAATTATTGAACATAATTTTTAATCTGTTTTTAAAGACTCCTTATCGGAAATACAAGCTGCAAATATAGCAATTGCCAAGATAGTTACAAAGAGGGTTCGCATGAAAGATTATCATAAAAATACGTGAATACGCTTAGGTTAATTATTCTAATTAATTTGTACTTTGTTAAGTCGCCATCAACAATAAAAATAAATATGAATCTGAAAAATGTTACAACCATAGAACAAATCATCGATCGCTTAGATGACATTATTGAATATGCTGAGATCAACAATTCTACTTTTGGATATTTTGCAGTATTATATAAAAAAGTGACTGTTAAAGTGAAAGAAGGGATTGAAAACAAATTTTTTGATAATAACCAAAGGATGGAAGAACTTGATGTTATTTTCGCTAAAAGATATTTAGAAGCCTATTATAATTTTCAAGATCAAAACAAAGTGAGCGCTTCCTGGGAAAAAGCGTTTAGTATTAACACCGATTATTGGCCTATTGTTCTTCAACATCTTTTAGTTGGTATGAATGCTCATATTAATCTTGACTTAGGAATTGCAGCAGCTGAAGTTTCAAAAAATCATCCGATTGAAGATTTAAAAGATGATTTCAATAAAATCAATGAAATATTATCTTCTCTCGTAAATGAAGTTCAGAATGATTTAGCTGAAATATGGCCTACCCTAAAATACATTCTTCAGAAAACAAAAAAGGTAGATGACTTTTTAGTTGATTTTAGCATGGAATTGGCTAGAGATGGCGCCTGGAAGTTTGCCACAACTCTTGCAAATCAACCTGAATCAGAACTAGAAAAACTTATTTCTCAAAGAGATATAGATGTAGCAAACAAGGCCAATATTATAACAAACCCTGGGTTTATTGCAAACGTTATTCTTTATATTATACGTATTGGAGAACGAGGAACTGTTTCAAAAAAAATAAATGATTTAAAAGCATAAAGTTAGTTTACCTTCTACTTCTTCTTTTATTTCCTCCAGATCTTTTATTGTTTCCTCCAGATTTTGGACTTCTTTGTGACCTTCCTCTATTATGACTAGCCTTATTTTCAGCTTTTTTATCTAAAACTTCTTTTAAAGTTTCAGTAGGTTCGAACCCTTCTAAAATTTCACTCGGCAATTTCTGATTTAATAATTTTTCAATCCCCTTTACATATTCATACTCATCAACACTCACTAAAGAAATCGCTTCTCCACTAGCACCTGCTCTACCTGTTCTTCCTATTCTATGCACATAATCTTCTGGAATATTAGGCAATTCATAATTAATTACATGAGGCAATAATGGAATATCTAACCCACGTGCTGCGATATCTGTAGCAACTAAAACGCGTATTGTTCCTGCTTTAAATCCAGCCAATGCTTTTGTTCTCGCACCCTGGCTTTTATTACCGTGGATTGCAGCTGATCTAATATTGGCTTTGTCTAATTTCTGACTTAATCGATTAGCTCCATGTTTGGTTCTAGTGAAAATAAGTACCTGACTCCAATCTCCTTCACTAATAAGTTTTATTACTAAACTCGTTTTCTTTCCTTTATCTAATCGATATACTTTTTGATTTACTTTTTCTGCCGTTGTATTCTCTGGAGTTGCTTCAACTAAAATTGGGTGGTGCAAAAATGAACCAGCCAATTTTTTTATTTCTTTTGAAAAAGTTGCTGAAAATAATAAATTTTGACGCCTAGAAGGTAATAATGAAAGTATCTTCTTAATATCTCTCAAGAATCCCATATCCAACATTCTATCAGCCTCATCTAATACTAAAATCTCAACTTTTGAAAGAGACAATTCATTCTGACTATGTAAATCTAATAACCTCCCAGGAGTAGCCACAAGAACATCTACTCCTTGACGAAGTGTTCTAATTTGAGGTTTTGCATTAACTCCTCCAAATATAACAGCAGAACGAATATCAACAAATTCGCTATAGGTTCTAACATCATCATACACTTGAGCCGCTAATTCACGTGTAGGTGTTAATATTAAACATCTAACAGGCCTTTTTCTATACTGTTGTCCCATCGATAATAATTGCAACATGGGTAACGTAAATCCAGCTGTTTTTCCAGTTCCAGTCTGTGCTGAAGCTAAAATATCTTTCTTCTCTAAGATTCTAGGAATTGCTTTTTCTTGTATAGGAGAAGGTGTTGTATACCCTTTCTTCTGAATAGCCTTAAGAAGTGAATCTGAAAGACCTAATGATTTAAATGACATATATTATTTTTGAAATGACTCTTACATTAAATGTCATTTATTTTAAAAGCACAAAGGTAAAACTAAATATCATAGAGTGTACAATTTAATAAATAGCAAATTATTTCTTACCTTTAAGACAAAGTCAACAACCTTTTTATGATTTATATTCTATAAATCTAAATTTTTTAATTTAAACCACCTTACTATGAAGAAACTTAAGATTATTTTAATTTTTATAGGAGTATTGTTTTTTTCATTCAATCAAATGATAGCTCAAGAAGCGAGTGCATCACAAGCTTTTTGGGTTCATGAAGATCCAATTTTCCCACCAATGGCTGCAGATTATGAAGGATATTGTACTGATCTAGCAGTAAATTGTAAAAAATACGATATAAAAGATGCAAGTTGGTTCACCATTTCTACTGATGATCTTAAATATTTTCATATTTCACCTATAGAAAATATGGGAGATTTAGATAAAAACAGATTTTTCAATTTAAGACAAAAAATGGGCGATGAAGAATTCGATAAATTGTTTGAAGGATTTGATAGTTGCTACGACACTCATAGTGATTATATAATTCATTTAGACAACGATCTTTCTTATGTGACAGACGGAAAACATGAAGGACATGATTTTAGAAAATTGGAATTTTGGTATGTAACTCCTCAAAATTTTGATAAAATAATTCGATTGGCTAAATCTTTTAAAGAACTGTACAGTAAAAATAATTCGAAAGAACATTATAATCTTTACCGTAGCGGGTTTGGATCTTCTGGAGATTTCGTTTTAGTAGAAATAACTGCTGAAAGCGCTGAATCTTATGAGAAAATTCGAAAAGAAAACAAAGAGTTACTCGGTGAAGAACGTAATGTAATTTACCAAGAATTATTAGGTCTAATCACAAAAGTAGAAACTTTAACTGGTTATATGCGAATGGATTTATCTTACTTCCCTGAAAAATAGTTTTTTTTAATTAGTATATATCAATGCTAAAGAAAAGTATTAGGCACGATTAATATTGTGTTTATTCTTCAATACTTATCTTTAGCATTTTTAATTTACATTTTTATGAAAAATATTTATCTTATAATCATTGCTCTTTTATCATTTTCAATCTCATTTTCTCAAACTGAAAAAGAAAAAGTTCAAGAAACAGTCTCAAAAGGAAACATTGAGGGGCATATTTACTTTTTAGCTGATGACCTTTTAAAAGGAAGAGCAACTGGAACTAATGAAAACAAAATTGCCGCTTCCTATTTAGCAAATTCTTTCAGAAGATATGGAGTTAAACCAAACCCTAAAACAGGAACCTATTATCAAGATGTAAAACTGAAACGTGTTTCGCCACCTTCAAAAGTTAATATAGAAATTAATGGTCAAAAGATTAATGACTATGCTTTTGTATTTCCATCTCCTGTAAATACTGATAGTGATGCTGTGTATTTAAATTATGGCCTTGAAGACGATTATAAAGGGAAAGACCTTAAGGGAAAGGTTATTATTATTAAATCGGGAAGTTCTGAAACAAAAGATACTCGAGCTGCTTTTGGCTTGCGAGGAAAAAAACAAGAATTAGCTCAAGCAAATGGAGTTACAGCTATTTTAGAACTCTTAAATGTTGATGAGAATATCTGGAGTTTTATTGATCATAATTTTAATGATGCTAAATTAATGCCTGCTGAAAAAGAAGGTGAAAATGATAAAAGCTATAATGAACAAACGGCTCATATTTGGGTATTAGATAAAGACAATAAAATGATTGAAGCTTTAAGTGAATCAAAACAGATTAGCGCTAAAGTTTCTATTAATGAAAAGAAAGAGGAAATTGTAATGTCACAAAACGTTATTGGAGTTGTTGAAGGTACAGACCCTCATCTTAAAAATGAATATATAATCTATTCCGCACATTATGATCATGTTGGTATTGGAGCTCCAGATGAAACAGGCGACACTATTTATAATGGAGCACGAGACAATGCAGTTGGTGCAACAACGGTATTAAGCATGGCTGAAAACCTTGCTAAATATCCAACAAAACGATCGGCATTATTTATACTTTTTACAGGAGAAGAAAAAGGATTATTAGGTAGTGAATATTATGTTGAAAACCCAGTTTTACCCCTCAACCAAATGGTATATTGTTTTAATAGTGATAATGGAGGTTACAATGACACTTCATTAACAACTATTGTAGGTTTAGAAAGAACTACAGCTTCTGAAGACATTAAAAATGCTTCAAAGACATTTGGTTTAACAGCAATAGATGATCCAGCGCCAGAACAAGGATTATTTGACCGAAGTGACAATGTTCATTTTGCAAAAAAAGGAATTCCTGCACCAACATTTTCTTTAGGTTTTACTGCTTTTAATGGAGAAGTAACAAAATATTACCATCGTCCAGGTGATGAAGCTGACACACTAGATTATGATTATTTAGTGAAGTTTTTTAGTGCTTATGTTTTATCTGGAAGAAATATTGCTAATAATCCTATTACTCCATTTTGGACTGCAGGAGATAAATATGAAACAGATGGAAATAAATTATACAATAGGATTATTAAAAAGTAATACAGTGAAAATATTTATTGGTTTATTAACTTGTTTGGTGATTTTCACTCAATGTAAAGACGAGCAATTAAAAATGAATTATACGTACGTAGATCAAAACAACAATAGATACAGTATTAATCATTTAACTATTGATTATCGCCCAATAAAGGCTTCAGAAAGCTCTTCAGGCACATATGATGGTGGTGAAGAAAAAAAAGTTTCTATTACTGAAGAAGAATATTCAGAAATAACTTCTATTGCAGAAGATTTCCTTTCCAATAAGGAGTTAGAAAACCAAAAAAGAGAAATGCTAACAGCTATACTCTATTCTATAGATCAACACGAAAATAAAAGAAAAGTTATATTAAGATCTTCAGAAAAAAGAACTCTATTAGAAAAAATATTAAAAGAAGCTTTAAAAAAATAAAAGCCAAAACGAAGACGAAATGGCTTTAATGGGAGCAAAAAAAGATTTACTATTTATTTGGCGGTAATGGTTTAACAGTAAACTGTTAAACCAAAACTCACCAAAATCACTTACAATTTAATTTCTTTTTCATAGATTAAATATTTTATAAGTGTTTTTAACTGGTGGCTTGTAAACATATTAACCAAAACAATTATTTCAAATTATAAAAATGAAATATTACAATTTATAATCACCAGTTTTCTTTCAATAAATTAATGAACAATACACTCAAGGAAATTTTGGCGGCGGTAGCTTTGTAATTTCATAACCATCCATTACTAAGCCAACCACCAAAATCAATCACTAACAACTTTCTTTTTCATAGATAGTATACTTTTATTCCTTGAGCATTTATAATTTAACATCCGGTTGGGATGTGATCTATAATTAATACATCTATAGTTCCTGAGTTTCCAGGCTTTTCAAAACCTAAATTATCACTACTATAACTAATTAAAAACCATTTATTATTTATATCGTTAAATGGAGCTTCATCATCAAAAATAAGCTCTACATATATTGCATCTCCTTCATATCCTATATTCCATTCTCCATTGATAGTAATATCATCATTTGTTGCGACCATAGAACCATTGACGTTAAAATCTATATAATATTCACAAAAATTGTGTGTATTATCAATATCCTGGAAATTAAAGTTGACATACCAAACTTCATTGATTAGATAATCTCTTAATGTATTAGGATCTATTTCTTCTTCAACACATTCGCTAATTAATGTTTGTAATACCATATCATCTGCAACATCAACAATTTCATTCGATTGGGTTGTTACCGATATCGGAAATTGTATAGAAATATAATCTTCTTCATTCATATTGGATAAATAAGAATAAAACTCAATAT
>JAHRWC010000437.1 GCA_019090365.1 Flavobacteriaceae bacterium | reverse complement strand
TTATTAGTCAAACAATCAATAGTATTGACGTTTAGACTAATAAGTTTAACTTAATAGATTGTTAATGAGTGGTTTGTAATTTATTAATGATGTTGTAATGAGCAGTATATTACCCGTGTACCGTTTCCTTCGTGCCTAGGTTTTTCATGATTTCTGCTTCATATTCAAGAAGGTCATTCCATTTTTTATCTACTTCTGTACGATCACCGTACTTACGTGCAAAACCTAAAAACATGGTATAATGATTGGCTTCACTCACCATTAAATTTTTATAAAAAACAGCCAATTCTTTATCTTCTAATTCTTCACTTAACAAGCGAAAACGTTCACAACTTCTAGCTTCAATTAAAGCCGCATATAATAAACGATGTACTAATTGTGTAGTGCGGCTTCCACCTTTAGGAAAGAATTTTATTAACTGAATCACATAATCATCCTTGCGATCTCGACCTAAAATCCAACCTCGTTTAATAATGATATCATGTACCATTTTAAAATGACTCATTTCTTCTTTCACTAATGCGGTCATTTCCTGTACAAGCTCCGTGTATTCTGGAAAACTTACGATCAATGATATTGCAGTAGAAGTAGCCTTCTGCTCACAAAAAGCGTGATCGGTAAGGATTTCTTCAATGTTTTTTTCTACGATGTTTACCCAACGCGGATCGGTGGGAAGTTTAAGGCCTAACATAATTATATATCTAAATCAAATTCTTTTCTCAGTGTGTCAATCAATGGGTTTTTTTCCATCAATTTTTCAAACTTTTCTTGTGTTGTGTATGCGTATTTTTTAATTGCAGTTTCATTTACTTCAATCGCCAAATCTATTTCATAATTATTAAGCGCTTTTCTTAAAAATTGCATTAATTCATATTTGGCGCGTTCCACTTCCACTTTAATGGTACTGTTTGGAAATTCTAAATGAATTAAACTTCCTTCAAGTCTTGGAACTCCCATTGTTAAATGAGAGAGTAAATTGAATTTCCCTTCTTTTTCAACCTTTTTGGTATAGTCATTCCAAGCAACAAGAAATTCTTTTTCTGAAAACTCAGTAACAGGTAAATCTTCTTTATCTACTGCTTTTGCTACTAATTCTTCTTTTAGCTGTTGTTTTTTCTGAATACTTTTTAATGATAATGCAGAAACTCTTTTTGTAGCACGTTCCGTCTTTATTTTTGGACGTTCTATTACTTTTTCCTGAATAATTTCTTCTGAAACAACCTCTTTTGGTGTAATAGTTTCAGTAACAGTTGCTACTTGTGAAGCATTTATTTCTGAAGGTATTGTTTCATTTGAAACTACTGGAACTTTTTCTTCAACATTGTTATTTTCTGAAACAAAGAAGGAGGGAGGTATTATGAAACGTTTAGATTTTTTTTTTTCGCCCTCGAACGTGAGAGAAGCCAATTGCATTAAGCATAATTCAACGAGCAATCGTTGATTACGACTCAGCTTGTATTTTAAATCACATGTATTTGCAATTTCAATTCCGCTTAATAAAAAGCTTTGATCAGTTTTTTTAGATTGCTCTAAATACATGACTTTTACTTGTTCACCAACTTCAAGTAAATCGATAGTTTCTTGATTACGACAGACTAATAAATCTCTAAAATGCGAGGCTAATCCCATCACAAAATGATGACCGTCAAATCCTTTGGCAAGAATGTCATTATATAACACTAGAAGACTTGGGATATTATTTTCTAATAGTAAGTCGGTTACCTGAAAAAAGTACGTGTAATCTAAAACATTTAAGTTTTCAGTTACTGCTTGTCTTGTTAAGTTTTTACCTGAAAAACTAACCACACGATCAAAAATAGAAAGGGCATCACGTAAGGCTCCGTCAGCTTTTTGAGCGATAATATGTAATGCATCATCTTCAGCGTCAATAGCTTCAGATTTAGCTACATTGGCTAAATGTCCTTTGATATCGGTGACAGTAATTCGCTTAAAATCGAATATCTGGCAACGTGATAATATCGTTGGGATTATTTTATGTTTCTCAGTAGTTGCTAAAATAAAAATAGCATGTTTAGGAGGTTCCTCTAAAGTTTTCAGAAAAGCATTAAAGGCAGCAGATGAAAGCATGTGGACTTCATCAATAATATACACTTTATAATGACCTACCTGTGGAGGAATTCGAACTTGATCAATCAAATTACGAATATCATCTACCGAATTATTTGAAGCAGCATCTAATTCAAAAATATTAAAAGCAAAATCTTCGTCTGGATTTTCTTCGCCAGTCTGATTTATTTTCTTGGCTAATATTCGAGCACAAGTAGTCTTTCCAACTCCTCTCGGACCTGTAAATAAAAGAGCTTGAGCTAGATGATCACTATCAATAGCATTCTCTAAAGTATTGGTAATCGCCTGCTGTCCAACTACATCATTAAAATGTGCGGGTCTATATTTTCTTGCTGATACTATAAAGTGTTCCATAGAAGTGAAACAAAGATAAAAATGTCTATTTGTTTTTTGATTATTTACATTTCTTATTTTACGGTATTTATTAACATTAGTACTATTTTTGCAGAAGCAGACCGTCTCATCGCTTCAATTTATTTTGAAGAGGAAAGTCCGGACACCACAGGGAAGCGTAGCGGCTAACAGCCGTCAGCTCATTTTATGAGTTAGGACCAGTGCAACAGAAAGAATGTACAGGTAATGCTGTAGTGAAACCAGGTAAACTCTATGCGGTGCAATGCCATGTAAACCTGTGCTTGAGAGTTCCCGCTCGATACAGGAGGGTAGGCAGATTCAACTTACTGGTAACAGTATTTGTAGATAAATGATGAGAAACGTTCGCGTTACAGGATCCGGCTTATAGGTCTGCTTTTTTTATTTTGTTTTAGTTGAAAAAACTAAAAACAGAATCACCATACCTTCTAGATTCTTGAAAATTAATAACGGAAGATAAATCGGTTTGTTTTTTATGTTCAATAATTAACATTCCATCTTCATTTAGAAGATTTTTATCATAAACAGCTTCTACTAATTCTTCAAGTTGTTTCAACTCAAAATTATAAGGAGGGTCAGCAAAAATGATGTCAAAACTTTTTGAACAATTGCTAAGGTATTTTATTACATCAGACTTAATAGTAGTAATTGGCATTTCTAATTCTTCAGCAATGCTTTCAATATATTTTACACAACCATAAAATGAATCGACTGCAATCATTTCTTTACCGCCTCTAGATCCAAATTCATAACTAATATTTCCAGTTCCGGAAAACAGATCTAGCAATGTAGATTCACTATAGTCTATATTATTATTGAGAATGTTAAAGAGTCCTTCTTTGGCATAATCGGTCGTTGGTCTTACAGGTAATTTCTTTGGTGCCATTAACCTTTTACCTTTGTATACTCCTGAAATAATGCGCATTACATTAATGATTTTAATAAGAAATGATGATGTGTTTCATCATTATCTGTTAATTTTATTTGATGAATACTGTTATGAAATTCAATATTTCTAACATATTTATAAAGAATATTGTATGTATCATCTTCTTTATTAATAGAACCTAAAAGCGCAGTTTTTACTGTATCTGGATTAAGTTTTAATTGTTCAAAACAGAAAAGAATATAGTAAATAAAATCCTCTGGAGTTTTATAAATATAACTATTACAAATTAAAAGTTTTCCATTTTTGATTACGATAAAATCAAACATTTCATTTGACACATGTATAAAAGCTTTAGGCTCGATTGTATATTTTTCTAGATCTAATAACGATTGTATCAATACTGTAGAAGCATGGTAATATTTAAAAGATCCAAATTGATCAAAAAAGTAATTATTGATGTTTATATAAGGAACGTACACAGAGGTAATATCCTTGTTTTCTATTGTATCGTAGCTAATAAAATCATTAGCTAATATTTTTGAATTAAATTTTAAATAATCACTTGCTTTAGTTTCATCAAAAAGGGGAGTAGGAACTGTTGTGTATAAGTGATTTGCATAGATAACTATGATTTCAGAAAATGGTTTTTGGTCTTCTAATTCGTTTGTAATTACAGAAGAAATATCAATTAATAATTCTTCTGGTGTAATATTCGAATCGTATTTTTTTTCAGAAAAATAAGTAACAGTATTACTGTCTTTTTTTGAAACTAAAAAAGAAAGTCCGGTCAAGGAAACTTGAACGGACAGTCTATTATAATTTGAATTTAATATGTTATTGCTCTTCAGTGTCATAAAGTTTTGGCCAGTTTCCACTCGTGTCAATATCATTCATTGAACCTACTTTAATAGAGGCACCATTTACACCATCAACAGAAACTAATTGTTTTTCCTGAGAAACTAAATCTTTATCTTGATCACTTAATAAAACACTCTTGTCAACTTTAGCTTCAAAAACTGAATACATCGTTCCGTTTTTATCAATCTTACCAGATTTTAATTCGAAGTTTGCATCAATTCCTTCAATAGGAATTTTCATCATTGTTTTATAACGATCTGTTTTTCCGAAAAGAGAATCTCTAACTGGTACATAATTTAAAGTATCTAAAATAATATCTTCAATGTAATATCCTTCAGTTAAACCAAATGCTTTATTTTTTTCAACATCAGCGTAACTAGTATCTCTTCTTTCTATAATTGCAAATTGAGCTGTGTCAATAAAACGAACTAAACTATCAAAACTACCAGTAAAACTACCAGAAATTTCTTGATGAGCTAATTCAGCAGCTTTTATATCTTTTAAGTTTTTAATTACTTTTTTATATCTAGCTGTTTTTACTTCATTAAATTTAACAGGAGCATTAATAGAAGTATAAAGCATATACCCTAAAGCT
>JAHRWC010000436.1 GCA_019090365.1 Flavobacteriaceae bacterium | reverse complement strand
TCGGCTTCTTTCATTTTTTTATTAATCAACTCAAACTGAAGTTCCATATTGCCTAATTCTCTTTTTAGAGCAATCTCTTTTGGAGTTTCAATATAGGGAAGGTTTATATATAGTAGTAATAATAAGAATCCGCTTAAAAGCATTCCTAATAAACTAAGGGCGAAAATTCTAAATTTTCTACCTTTTTTATATTCTATTTTACGATATGATAGTGTTTCACTATCGTAGTAATATTTTACTTTAGACATACGTTAAAAAATCCTATTTTTGCACGATGATAGTTAGCGTTAATTATTTTGTTAACGGATTACAAATATAGAAATTGTTTAGGCTTCTACCTAAGAAGCTTTTTTATTAAAAAATTAACAGATGAATTCTAAGGATATACGTTCCAAATTTTTAAGTTTTTTTGAGTCAAAATCTCATGATATAGTTGCGTCTGCTCCTATGGTGTTAAAAGATGATCCAACCCTTATGTTTGTTAATTCAGGAATGGCCCCATTTAAAGAATATTTTCTTGGGAATGCTGAACCTAAAAATACAAGACTTACAGATTCTCAAAAATGCCTTCGTGTTTCTGGAAAGCATAACGATTTAGAAGAAGTTGGTTACGATACCTACCACCATACTTTATTTGAAATGCTTGGGAATTGGAGTTTTGGAGATTATTTTAAAAAAGAAGCAATTGCTTGGGCTTGGGAGCTGCTAACTGAAGTATATGGTATAGATAAAAACATACTTTATGTAACTGTTTTTGAAGGTTCAGATGATGACGATAAGCTTCCAATGGATCAAGAAGCATATGATTTTTGGAAGGCAATTATTCCTGAAGATAGAATTTTAATGGGGAATAAAAAGGATAACTTCTGGGAAATGGGAGAACAAGGTCCTTGTGGTCCTTGTAGTGAAATTCATGTAGATATTCGTTCCGAAGAAGAAAAGAAAAAGGTTGATGGAAAATCTCTTGTAAATATGGACCATCCGCATGTTGTTGAGATTTGGAATCTTGTATTTATGCAATACAACCGAAAAGCAAATAAAGCTTTAGAGAATCTACCAAATAAACATATTGATACAGGAATGGGATTTGAACGTCTTTGTATGGTTTTACAAGACGTGAAATCGAATTATGACACCGATGTTTTTACACCTATAATTCGTGAAATTGAAACCATCACAAATAGTGAATATGGTAAAGATGAAGAGACAGATGTTGCTATTCGTGTAATTTCAGATCATGTTAGAGCTGTTGCATTTTCTATTGCCGACGGACAATTACCAAGTAATACAGGAGCTGGGTATGTAATTAGAAGAATCCTAAGAAGAGCAGTTCGTTACGGATTTACATTCTTAGATAAAAAAGAACCATTTATCTATCGCTTGGTTGATGTGTTAAGTAAGAAAATGGGCGTGGCTTTTCCAGAATTGAAAATCCAAAAACAACTGATTGAGAATGTAATTAAAGAAGAAGAAACTTCTTTTTTAAGAACCTTAGATCAAGGATTAGTATTATTAAATAGAATTGTAGAGAATTCAGATTCAAAAACTATTTCAGGTGAAAAAGCTTTTGAATTATACGATACTTATGGTTTTCCAATCGATTTAACCGCACTTATTTTATCTGAAAAAGGATTAAGCCTTGATGAAGAAGCTTTCAAAGTTGAATTGCAAAAACAAAAAGCTAGATCTCGTGCAGCAAGTGAAATGTCTACTGATGATTGGACGGATTTATTGATTGATGCAGATCAGGAATTTGTTGGTTACGATACATTAGAAGCGCAAGTAAGAATTACCCGTTATAGAAAAGTTGTTTCAAAAAAAGACGGTGAAATGTTTCAATTAGCCTTTAATATAACACCATTTTATGCTGAAGGAGGAGGTCAGGTTGGTGATAAAGGGTATCTAGAAGATGCTCATGGCGATGTTGTTTATATTGTTGATACCAAAAAAGAAAACAATGTTATTATTCATTTTGTAAAGAACTTACCAAAGCATATTAACGAGAGTTTTAAAGCAGTAGTAGATATTAAACAACGTAATAGAACACAGAGTAATCATACTGCAACTCATTTATTGCATCAAGCATTAAGGGAAATTTTAGGAGATCATGTAGAGCAAAAAGGTTCAGCGGTACATTCTAAATCATTGCGATTTGATTTTTCACATTTTTCTAAATTAACTATTGAAGAGTTAAGAGATGTAGAAAACTTTGTGAATGCTAGAATTGCAGGTAAGTTACAGCTACAAGAAGGACGTAATATTCCTATAGATCAAGCAATGAAAGATGGTGCAATGGCATTATTTGGTGAAAAGTATGGAGATACAGTTCGTACCATTCGTTTTGGGCAATCTATAGAACTTTGTGGAGGAACTCACGTTCAAAACACAGCAGATATTTGGCATTTTAAAATAGTTTCTGAAAGTGCAATCGCATCTGGAATTAGAAGAATAGAAGGTATTACAAACGATGCTGTAAAAGACTTCTATTTTGAAAATAATAGAGCGTATTTTGAAATGAAAGATCTTTTAAATAATTCGAAAGAGCCTGTTAAAGCGTTAAGAACGTTACAAGATGAAAATGCTAATTTGAAAAAACAAATTGAATCACTTCAAAAAGACAAGGCTAAAAACTTAAAAGGCGATTTAAAAAGTGAGTTTGAAGAAATCAATGGAGTCAATTTCTTAGCTAAAAGAGTAGAT
>JAHRWC010000435.1 GCA_019090365.1 Flavobacteriaceae bacterium | reverse complement strand
TTATGGAAGAACCTGGAGAACACGTACTAATTTTGAATCGAAAAGACGAAAATAAAATTGACTATGAATTGAGATGGTATAAAGACTGGTGGAGCTGGAATCTGATTGACAAAAACAATTTTGAATCTGTATTTAAAGGAGAAACTACAGTTCCAAAATATATAAACCAAGTTAGAAACGTGCTGAATGGAATAATGACTGAACTTGGACCAGATGAATATCGGAAAAAATGGGTTGAACACGACTTTCCGATAGCCGAATATGAAAAATTGAAATAAAAACTACAGCCAACAACGTATAACGTAAATGTCTCACATAGATATTTAAAGAATATTTTCTCTTACAATTTGTGTAAATTGCTATCTGATAAAAACGAATAAACGGCTCTGCCGACACTTCTGATTCGCACGCAGCTTCGCTGCTGCCAACATCCCGCAAGCGGGATTTAGGCTGTCCGAATCAAGCCGCCAGTCGCCACTTTCGTTATACAAAACCGTTGTACAATATTTTACAACACAACGAATAGAATTCTCAAATGACAAGAGTGAAAACCATTAAGAATAAAACAATCCTACTATTATTCTTAATAATTATTAATACTAGTTACGCTCAGGTTAGTGGGGATTCTTTAAGATTGATTTGGGAAAACGAAAACCAATTAGATTCTATTAGATTCAATGCTTTAGAAGAATATTACGAAATCAATAATCAAATAAAACCAGATTCTACACTTACATCTCTAAACTATCATTTTGAATTAGCAAATGAAAAAAATGCAACATTACAACTGTATCGCGCAACTAAAAGAAAAGGTAATATCCATAGACTAAAAGGAAACTATGATATTGCTATGGAAGCTTACAGCGAAGCTGAAAGTTTAGCTAAACGACTAAATGATCCAATATTACAAGCTAAAATATTGGGTAATATGGGAAATGTTTTTGTTTACAGACAAGATTATAAACAGGCAACAGAACATTTTTCCAAGGCATTAAAGCTATACCAAGAATTAAACAATTCGGATGGAGAATCCCATATGTTAACTAGCTTAGGAAGTGTTTTTCTAATCATTAACAATTATGATTTGGCCTTAGAATATTATGAAAAATCGCTTTCTATTTTAAATAAAAGAGGGTTTGAAGATAGAAGTACTGCTATTATATTTATTAACATGGGCTGGACTAATTTTGAAAAGGAATTATACCAAGATGCTAAGACCTATTATGAAAAAGGCCTAAAAATACTTCAAGTAAAAAATGAAAAATTTTTTATAGCTGATTGTTATTCTGTGCTTGCTAGTATACACCTTAAACTAAATCAACTGGAAAAAGCGAATGACTATGCTGATAAAAACCTAGTCCTAAATAAAGAACTTGATATAAAAAGTGGAATTATTAATGCTGAAATTACTATTGCAAAAATTTATTTTGAAACAGATGTAGATGAAGCATTAAAGAGAGGGGAGTCAATATTAGTAAGTCTTCCTGCAGACACCTTTAAAGAATTTAAAAGAGATTTATATGAGCTGCTATACAAGTGTTACAAATCTCAAAACAAGTATGATTTATCACTTAAAATGTATGAAAATTATACTGTTTACAATGATAGTATTCAACAAGAAAAAAATAATTTTGCTGTAGTAAGTGAAGCGGTGAAAAATGATTTTGAACTTAAAGTTTATGAAAATAAACTTGAAAATGAAAAAGAAAAAACAGCACTTAAAGTCTCACAACTTAAAAGAACGTTTGCCATAACAATAGCATCTACTCTATTAATTTTTTGTGTCGTATTCTATTTTAGATCTAAAATGAAAAAAGATCAAGCAAAACGAGATGTACTATTAGATGAAATAGAGAAGCTTAAAAACAATGCAAATAAGGGATTAATAGTAGATTCTAATAAGTTTGAATTGGTTAGAGAAAAAATTGAGCATTCTATTAACAGAAATTTA
This sequence comes from Flavobacteriaceae bacterium, assembly GCA_019090365.1. Taxonomy (GTDB): domain Bacteria; phylum Bacteroidota; class Bacteroidia; order Flavobacteriales; family Flavobacteriaceae; genus Marifrigoribacter. The sequence goes on along the minus strand of JAHRWC010000435.1, from coordinate 946 downwards.
AATGAAACCGATTGGAAGGTATTAAATGTATTATTGGAAGATCCCGTAATTACCAATAAAGAAATCGCTGAGAAAGTTTTTATGAGTGTGGATGGAATTGGTTCTTCACTTCGCAGGATGTATGAGTATTTCCATATTAAAGAATCTAAGTACAAAAAGATTTCATTATTGTTAGAAGGAATTAAAATTTCAAATAATTCAAACAAGGTTGCTTAAGTTTCACATGCATCCGTGTTTTATGTGTTTTCACCTTTAGGCGTGAAGATTGTTTAAATCATTTTTCGCAATTTTGCTAGAAGAAAAATTAAATAAAAAAATTGCTATGAAAAAGAATACCCTTTTAATACTATCCCTTTTTACATTCAGCCTGTGTTCAGCACAAATCGATTTCACATTGGCCGATCCGCAACCAAATCTAATTGAAGTGTATGGAGGTTCCTTTGCTAGCGGAGATATTGATAATGATGGAGATCAAGATCTTCTAATGACTGGATTAGGGCCAGGAAGCGGAACTGCTCTCTATTTAAATGATGGAAATGGAGATTTCACAGAAGTAACCAACACTCCTTTTCCTATAGCCCGTTTTAGTGTTACAGAATTTGTGGACTTGGATGCGGATGGAGACCTTGATTTATTCTTTTCAGGAATTGCTTCAGGAGGAGTTCAGGAATTCACACATATATACTTAAATGATGGAACTGGGAGCTTTACTCAATTAAGCAACCCTCTCTTGCCACAATTTCAAGGATCTGGTGCAGCAATTGCAGACGTTGATGGGGATGAAGACCTAGATATTTTAATATCTGCCGAGGACGGAAACAGTCAATTCGTTGCTGATATTTATTTAAATGACGGGAATGCCAATTTTACACCTTCTGGCAATACAGCTTTCACCCCTGTTAAATTTGCTTCGGTAGCATTCATCGATGTGGAAAATGACGGTGAT
>JAHRWC010000028.1 GCA_019090365.1 Flavobacteriaceae bacterium | reverse complement strand
TCTAAATCGAAAAAACAAATTGGTTTTGTTAAATTTAATTCCATTGTATAATTGAAAAAAGGTCTTTAAATATCTTAACAAAGATAGTATTTATCTATATTCAAAAACTTCGGTGAAACCTATTTTATGAACAGTATTTAAGGAATTAAAATATAAACTGCAATACCTATAAAAACTACAATCTGAAGCCATTTCAAGGTTGGACCCACAGCTTTATGACTTTTTAAATAAGTTGATATTTTACCAGCAAGCAATGCTATTAATCCAAATACAATAAACGAAACCAACATAAATACTCCTCCTAACACATAAAACTGCATCACTGTATTTCCATCTTTATCCCATAAAAACCCAGGAAAAAAGGCTAAGAAGAATATCATCACTTTCGGGTTTAATATATTCATAATCACACCTTGTTTAAATAACTTTTGATGCGATTTTTTTGAAACTTTTGAGGTCAATGATATTTTAGAATCACTTCGATACACTTTAAAAGCCAAATACAATAGATAGGCAGCGCCAAATACTTTAATACCATAAAAAATAGTAGGCGAAGCGGTTATTATAGCAGACAATCCAAACGCTAATAAGGTCGTATGAAGAATACATCCTGCAACTAATCCTGAGGTAGTTGCCAAACCACTTTTTGTTCCATTCGCTATGGATTGAGATAACACATAGATATTATCTGGGCCTGGAGATAATGCCAATACAATTGTAGCTAAAGAAAAAGAGATAATATTTTCTAACATCGTTCAAAAATAGTTTTTCTCAGTAAGTAAATAAAATTTAGTTCGACCGATTAAAAAAATGGTTATGAAAAATCTTATCCTTATTGCTCTAATTGTATGTGTTTCTACATGGACAATACAAGCACAAAACTCTACCGCGACTTATAGTGTTGCTTTTGATAGTAACTGGAGTCAAAGCTCACATCCTCACCCTAGTGGTAATATTCCTTCAAATGCGCATTGGTCTAAATTGGTTGGAGCAACTCATAATGATCAAGTTACTTTTTTTGAAATGGGCGGAATTTCAAGTCCAGGAATTGAAAATGTAGCTGAATTAGGAAGCAATTCAATGTTCTTTTCCGAAGTAAACTCAGCTATTAGCGACGGCACAACCTATGCTTTAATTGATGGTCCAGGATTAAGTAGTGGATTAGGATCAATCGTTATTGATGAAGTTATTACCACAAACGATTACCCTTTAATTTCGCTAGTTTCTATGATTGCTCCAAGCCCAGATTGGATCGTTGCAATTAATAGTATTTCATTATTAGACAATGATGAAAATTGGATCGATACTATTTCTATAGACTTATATCCGTATGATGCAGGAACGGATAGCGGGACAGATTATACCTCATCAAATATTGATACCACCCCGAAAGAACCAATAAGTAGTTTACAAGGCACGTTTCCTTTTTCTTCTGAAAAAATGGGAACTCTTAGAATTACTTTAGAAGAAGTTATTTTAGGAATAAATGATTCAGATATTAATGAAAGCATTTCAATGTATCCAAATCCAGCACAAGATTATATTACTATTTCACATAATACGGCTTTAAGTTCAGTTGAATTTTATTCAGTATTAGGAACTAAAGTGTTTGAAAAATCAAACCTCCATAGTCTTTCTGAAACATTTGATATTTCACATTTACCTAGCGGAATTTACCTTATAAATTCAGTAGATACAGACAAAAATAGTAGCACTAAAAAATTGGTTATACGCTAAGGAGTTCTTTATTAATATCAGCTATTAATTTTGGACCTTCATATATAAAGCCGGTGTAAAGCTGAACTAAACTAGCTCCGGCTTCAATTTTTTCTAAAGCGTCTTTTGCCGAATGTATTCCCCCTACTCCAATAATTGGAAAAGCTCCTTTACTCTCATCGTGTAAAAAACGAATTACTTCCGTAGAACGTACTGTTAATGGTTTTCCACTTAAACCACCCATTTCATTTTTATTATCTGAAGTCAAACCATCTCTCGAAATTGTTGTGTTGGTTGCAATCACTCCATCAATTTTTGTTTCTGAAACAATATCAATGATATCCATTAACTGCTCATCGGTTAAATCTGGAGCAATTTTTAAAAGGATCGGTTTTCTCTCCTCTTTTAAGTTATTTTTATCCTGAAGTGTTTGAAGCAATTCAGTTAGTGGTTCTTTATCCTGAAGTGCTCTTAGGTTAGGTGTATTTGGCGAACTTACATTCACCACAAAGTAATCTACATAATCGAACAAGGCTTCAAAACAGATGATATAATCGTTTACAGCTTCTTCATTTGGAGTCACTTTATTTTTACCAATATTTCCTCCAATTAACACATGTTTGTTACCAACTGGATTCAATTTTAAACGTTCAACAGCTTCTTCAACTCCTCCATTATTAAATCCCATGCGGTTGATAATCGCGCTATCAGACTTTAAACGAAACAATCGTTTCTTCGGATTTCCAGGTTGAGGCTTCGGAGTAACGGTTCCAATTTCAATAAAACCAAAACCAAGATTAGACAATTCTTTATACAGTTTTGCTTCTTTATCAAACCCTGCAGCTAATCCAACTGGATTCGGAAATTTAAGTCCGAATAACTCCCTTTCAAGTTTTGGATTATTGTTTTTGAACATGCTTCTAAAAATTCCTCCAAACCCAATGTTGTTTAAAAAACGGATCATTGAAAATGTAAGATAATGCACCTTTTCAGGGTCAAAAAGAAATAGAATCGGTCTAAATAATAGTTTATACATGGCTTGTTAAAAATCTGATGCAAAAATACTATTTTGTTTTTTCGATTATGCGTTAATTTGTAATATAAATTAAAAATCATGATTGAAAAACAACATCTTATAGATCGATTCGTAAGTTATATTACAGTTGATACTGAAAGTGATCCAAACAGTGACACAACACCGAGTACTGAAAAACAATGGAATTTAGCAAATGCGCTTGCTGAAGAGTTAAAAGAAATTGGAATGGAAGATGTTTCAATTGATGATAATGCCTATATCATGGCTACTTTACCAAGTAATGTTGACCACGATGTTCCAGTGATTGGATTTGTTTCACATTTTGATACATCACCAGATTTTACTGCTGCCAATGTAAAGCCTCAAATTATCGAGAATTACGACGGAAAAGATATCATGCTAAATGAAGCGGAAGGTATTGTGTTATCTCCTTCTTATTTTGATGATTTATTAATGTATAAAGGACAAACTTTAATCACAACTGACGGAACCACACTTTTAGGAGCTGATGATAAAGCAGGTATTGCTGAAATTATTTCTGCAATGGAATACTTAATTAATCATCCTGAAATTAAACATGGTAAAATTAGAGTTGGTTTTACACCAGATGAAGAAATTGGTCGTGGTGCACATAAATTTGATGTTGAAAAATTTGGAGCAGCTTGGGCATATACCATGGACGGAAGTCAGGTAGGAGAACTTGAATACGAAAACTTTAATGCAGCTGGTGCTGAAGTGAAAGTGAAAGGAAAAATTGTTCATCCGGGGTATGCAAAAGGAAAAATGGTCAACAGCCAATATATTGCGACTCAGTTTATCAATTCATTACCTAAAATGGAAACTCCTGAGCATACAGAAGGTCGTGAAGGATTCTTTCATTTACATCATGTAAGTGGGTTGGTAGAAGAAACCAAATTAAGTTATATCATAAGAGATCACGATAAAGGACATTTTGAAGCAAGAAAAGAAGTAATGATTAAACTTGCAAACGAATTAAACTCTCAATATGGTTCTGAAGTAATCGAAGTTGAAATCAAGGATCAATATTTTAACATGCGTGAAAAAATTGAACCAGTTATGCATATTGTTGATATTGCGGAAGAAGCAATGAAACAAGCAGGCATCAAACCATTAATTAAACCAATTCGTGGTGGAACTGATGGCTCTCAATTAAGTTTTATGGGCTTACCATGTCCTAATATTTTTGCAGGTGGACATAACTTTCATGGACGTTATGAATATGTTCCTGTGGAAAGCATGCAAAAAGCAATTGAGGTAATTGTAAACATTGCACAGTTGACAGCGAAACAATAAATAGCATCTATTTTATATAAAAAACCTTCAGTGATTGCTGAAGGTTTTTTTATGCAATTAAATTTTAGCCATGCTTCTTGGCTTCATTCCAATAGATATCCATTTCGGCAAGCGTCATATCTGATAAGGCTTTGTTATTTTCCTTTGCTTTTCCTTCAAGGTATTGAAATCGTTTGATGAATTTTTTATTGGTACGTTCCAATGCATTTTCGGGATCTACTTTTAAAAAACGAGCATAATTAATCATAGAGAACAATACATCTCCAAACTCAGCTTCAATCTTCTCGGTATTATTTTCGTTTACTTCGTGTTGTAGCTCTCCCAATTCTTCTTGCAATTTTTCAAACACCTGTTGTGGTTCTTCCCAATCGAACCCAACTCCTGCCACTTTATCTTGTATGCGATTTGCTTTCACTAGGGCAGGCAATGATTTTGGTACTCCTTCCAATACACTTTTCTTCCCTTCTTTTAGTTTTAGATTTTCCCAATTGCGTTGTACATCTTTTTCATCTGCTACCTCAACATCGCCATAAATATGTGGATGACGAGAGATTAATTTTTCACAGATTTCATTGGCTACATCGGCGATATCAAAATCCTTGGTTTCACTCCCAATTCTAGCATAAAAAACAATGTGTAATAACAAATCACCCAATTCTTTCTTTACTTCCTCTAAATCATTTTCTAGAATCGCATCACCTAGCTCGTAGGTTTCTTCTATGGTAAGGTGACGTAAGGTTTGTAGGGTTTGTTTTTTATCCCAAGGACATTGCTCTCGAAGCTCATCCATGATGGTGAGCAAACGATCGAATGCTTTTAATTTATCTTCTCTTGTATTCATAATGTAAAAGTAGCCTTTCAAAATGCATTTATAAAAAAGGTTTATTAAAAAGTATTAACCATTTTTAGAAAAATTCACGATTTAGTGAACACAATTAACGATTTAATGAAATCAATTCACATTTTCTTGAAGTCAATTCATTTTTTAGCGAATACAATTCACGATTTAGTGAAGTCTTTTATCTTTTAAGTAAACATTATTCACGATTTAGTGAACACAATTAACGATTTAATGAAATCAATTCGCATTTTCGTGAAGTCTTTTCACTAAAACGGCAATTTTATATAAAAAGAAAAATACCTACATGTATTTTTTGTAACTTTGAATTGCTCCCCACAAATTTTAAAAATCCCTTAGGGGATAAAAATCAATATAAACAAACATTATCACCTAATATTGACGGATAAACGTCAATAAAGTTGATGATATAACAAGTTGGTAACAATTGAAAATAAAGAAATAGATGAATAAAGCATTCCGAATTATTTATGTCCGTCTCTTATACACATCTCC
>JAHRWC010000434.1 GCA_019090365.1 Flavobacteriaceae bacterium | reverse complement strand
ATAAATTTATTTGTATTTATTAACAGCTTATCATTCTATTTTTTTACTGATAAATAAGAAGATACAATTTCTATTAACATTTAATATTAGAAGTTAACTTTCTAATTGAACAGGTAAATATTAATAATATTTTAAAAAATTGTGTTTCATATCTATTTCAATTCTTTGAATAACTTCTCTAAAAATAATAGACTTATAATTTTGATACCAACTTTTAAAAGATATATGGTAATTATATTTTAAGATTCCTAAAAAAATTCTTCTTAAACTATTAACATTAGTTAACAGGTTTGTTAACTAGTTATAAAATGAATTAATAGTAAGAATCTATTCTATTTAAAAAATGAAAGAACGCTTATATTAGTATCTTTGTAAAAAATCTACAACCATGACTATTGCAATTGGAAACGATCACGCAGGACCAGATTATAAATTTGAAATAATAAAGTATTTAGAATCTCAAAATATAACTGTGATTAATCATGGTACCGATACTTTAGATAGTGTAGATTATCCAGATTTTGTACATCCTGTAGCCTCAGCTGTAAATAATAATGAAGTGGAACTTGGTATCCTTATTTGTGGTAGTGCAAATGGAGTAGCAATGACTGCTAATAAATATGAAAATGTAAGAGCAGGATTGTGTTGGAATAAAGAAATAGTAGATCTGATTAGAAGACATAATAATGCAAATATTCTATGTATTCCTGCACGTTTTACTGCAATTCCGCAAGCATTAGAAATGGTTAAAACATTTTTAAATACCGAATTTGAAGGAGGGCGTCACCAAACTAGAGTCGATAAAATTAAATGTTCCTAGAATGGGTCATAACCATTCACATAATCACTCACATTCTCATAGTAGTTTGAAAGGTAAAAAATTACTATTTACCATTCTTTTAAATATTTTAATTACAGTTGCTCAAGTTATTGGAGGAATTGTTTCTGGAAGTTTATCACTTTTATCTGATGCATTACATAATTTTAGTGATGTTATTTCTCTTATTATTAGTTATATAGCAGATATTTTTTCAAAAAAAGAAGCTTCCTTAAAAAGAACATTTGGATATAAAAGAGCTGAAATTATGGCTGCTTTTATAAATTCTTCCACCTTAATTATTGTTGGTTTTATTTTAATTTTTGAAGCTGTTGAACGTTTTTATAATCCACAAGAAATAGAAAGCGGATTGGTAATTTGGTTAGCATTATTAGCAATAATTGCCAACGGGTTAAGTGTATTATTACTTAGGAAAGACTCTAAAGAAAATATGAATATGCGTTCTGCATATGTTCATTTATTTTCAGATATGGCAGCATCGATTGCAGTATTAATAGGTGGTTTGTTAATGAAATACTACCAGATGTTTTGGGTGGATAGTGTATTAACAATTTTAATCGCTATTTATCTATTGTATGTTGGATATGACTTATTTAAATCATCTTTTAAAATACTAATGTTGTTTACTCCAGATAGTATACAGATTGAAAAAGTAAACGAGCGACTTTCTCAAATTTCTGAAGTAAAAAATGTACATCATATTCATATTTGGCAGTTAAACGAATTTGAAATTCATATGGAAGCACATATAGATTTTAATAAAGACTTATCTTTATCTGAATTCAATATTTTATTAAAAGAAGTAGAAGAAATATTATATCATGATTTTAGTATTAATCATGTTAATTTACAACCAGAATATTTACTAGACGATTCAAAAGATATGGTTGTACAAGATTAATTTTTATGAAACGAGCATACTAAAAAGTTTATTTCCTTATAAAAAAGATAAATAGCGAACAGCATGTGACAGTTAAAAAATAATAAAAACACATGAATATAACAGTTAAAACTTTTCCTGAATTAGATATAAATGAATTATATGAAATACTACAACTTCGCTCTGAAGTTTTTGTAGTAGAACAAGATTGTGTATACCAGGATATCGACGGAAAAGATCAAAAAGCACTTCATATAATAGGTAAAAAAGAAGGAAAAGTAATTGCCTATACTCGTTGTTTTAATGCAGGCGATTATTTTGAAAAATCTTCAATTGGTAGGGTAGTGGTAGAAGATTCTCAACGTAAATTTAAATACGGACATGATATAATGAAAGCTTCAATCGAAGCAATACAAAACAAATATCAAACCTATATTATTAAAGTTTCTGCACAAGTCTATCTAACTAAATTTTACAATTCTCACGGCTTTTTTCAAGTAGGTGAAGGTTATTTAGAAGATGGAATCCATCATATTGCGATGGTGAAGCAATAAAACACTAATTATATAACTAATTGATTTTTAGATATATATTTATTTACAAACACTTACAAACAACTATAAACGAAAGTAAGTACGTACCAACCAACTAAAACATTTCTACTACACTAAGTTTGCCCTGTTGAATCGAGTTAACCTATAAACGGCCGATTTAGATTCAGTTCGCTAGATCCTTGAGACGAGCTTAAGGATAAATTAAAAAACATAGAAATTATGAGTACACTTAGAAACAAAGTTCAGTTAATTGGAAACTTAGGAAATGACCCAGAAATCATCACATTAGATTCTGGAAAAAAATTAGCAAAATTTAATATCGCCACGAATGAAAGCTATAAAAACGCACAAGGTGAAAAAGTAACTGACACACAATGGCATAATGTTGTTGCTTGGGGAAAAACAGCTGAGATCATTGAAACCTATGTAACTAAAGGAAAAGAAGTTGCTGTAGAAGGAAAACTTACCTCAAGAAGTTATGAAGATAAAGAAGGACAGAAACGTTATATCACAGAAGTAGTGTGTAATGAAATTTTGATGTTAGGGAATAAATAAACTCTCATTATAGAAGATAAAAAGGCGAGCTATTAGCTCGCCTTTTTAATTTAAAACAATTCATATTGACCTTTTAATCGTAAGGTGATAACAATATCCTGATTGCTCTCATTTCTAAAATACCATCCGTGTTTTCCTT
>JAHRWC010000433.1 GCA_019090365.1 Flavobacteriaceae bacterium | reverse complement strand
TTAATACTTAATGAAATGATTTCATCAACCGATTTGTTTCCGTAGGGAGCATTTAAGCTATCGGCTAAATACACAGTATTTTCAAAAGGCATGAGTTGATGAATCTCTTTCCATATGGAAAGACCACCTACCCCCGAATCAAAAATTCCTATGTTATTCGTTTTAATCATTTGTATAAAAATAAAAAACTGTTCCCCAAATAGAGAACAGTTTTTTATTTATTTTAAGAAAAGTAGAATATTAAATTCCTAATTCTTTTTTAACATCTACTAATAAGTCTTTTCCTTCAGCAAGAAGTGTAACTCCAGTAGAAACGTCTAATACATATTGATATCCTAGAGCACGAGCAACTTTTTGAATTGCAGTTTGTGCTTTTTCTCTAATAGGGTTAAAAACATCTACTTCTTTTTGACGTAAATCTTTGATCGCTTGTTCTCTGTAAGCAGCGATGTTATTTTGCATTGCTTGAGCTTCTTGACCTCTTTTAGCATTTTCTTCATCAGTTTTGCTTTCAGCTTCAACTTCCCATTGCTTTAACTTAGTTTCAAACTCTTTCATTAGAGTTTTGATTTCAGTGTCATACGTTTTTTGAAGTTTTTCAAGTTGACCCTGAGCAGTTTTCATTTCAGGCATAGCAGTTAAAAGAGCTTGCGTGTCTATATGAGCAATTTTAGATTGTGCATTTACAAAACTAGTAGCTCCTACGAACAACATCAATGCTACGAATAATGATTTGAAATTTTTCATTGTAATTGTGTTTAATTTAAGTGTTATGATTTGTGTTAATAAATTATATTATAACCCTCCTTCATTTCCTTCGTCGGGCGTATTGTTTTTTTCTTTTCTTGCGTTTAAGATAGAATCTTTTCTTCTTTTTCTTTCATCTAATAAACGTTGTCTTCTTGCGTCAAATTCAGCTTTTTTAACCGCTCTAATTGAATCACGAACTTTTTTACGATCATCCATTAATTTTTGACGATCATCTTTTTTCTCTTCAATAGCTTTTTCTCTTTCGGTTACTTCCTTGTCTTCTTCCATTGAAAGATCATCTCTCTTTTCAACTTCTTTCTTATCTCTCTTAGTACGTACTTCTTTACGCTTAGCAGCTCTATTAATACTTCTTAAAACAATATCACTTACATCGTTTCTTTCAGCAGCAAATAACATGACAATATCTGCAGACTTATCGAAAATGAAATCATATTTTTTATTTACTGCAATTTCTTGTACAATATTAAAAACTTGATCTTGTATAGGCTGTACTAATTGCCTTCTTTGAATGTCTAAATCACCATTAGGACCAAAACGATCTTGTTGGTATTTAAGCATTTCATCTTCTTTTATTTTAATTTCTTCTTCACGTTCTTCAATTAACTCTTTTGTAAGTAATACTCTTTCATTACTTAAATTAAGTTTCATTTGTTGAACTTCATTATTCATTTTCTCAATGTCTAACTTCCATCGTTGAACTTTTCCATCAAGTTGAATAGTTGCTTCTTTATATTCAGGAACATTTTCAAGAATATATTCCATGTCTATATATCCAATTCGAGTTCCTCTTTGTGCATTAGTTACTAACGTAAAGCATAAAGCTATAAGTGTGATTAAAATTAGTTGTTTAGTTTTCATGTGTCATTGTTGTTTTAGAAAATATCGTGCCAAAAATTAAAATTGTTGTCCTATTATAAAATGAGTTTCCCATCCATTAGGCTGACTTCCACCTAATATTGGGTCGAACCCATATGCAAAATCGATTCCTAATAATCCAAATGCTGGCATAAAGATACGTAATCCTACTCCAGCAGATCTACTAACGCTGAAAGGATTATAATTTCTAAAGCCATCATACGAAGCACCACCTTCAATAAATGTTAAAGCATAAATAGAAGCTAGTTGTTTCAAAGTAATAGGATACCTCATTTCTAACGAAAATTTATTATAAATGTTATCTCCATCATTACCAGATAAAGCTTGATTAGGATATCCTCTTAATTGAATTACTTCACGTCCATCTAAACTGTAAGATCCTAAACCATCACCACCCACAAAAAATCTTTCGAATGGCGGTATTCCTCTACTATTATTGTATGCTCCTAAGAATCCAAATTCTGTATTAGTTCGAAGCACTAATTTATCAATAATATTTGTATACCAAGTAGCTTTAAATTTTATTTTATAATATTCTAACCATTTAAATCGCTGTTGATCAATTTCTGCAATTCTATCTCGAGCAGCCTCGTAATCAGCATCTGAACTTGGAACTTCATCAGCAATGGTTCTTTCTTCAGCTAATGCTTTATAATCGGTGCTACTGAATGCTGAATAAGGAGCAGTTAGTTTTGCCGATAAGCTAAACTCTGACCCTCTCATTGGAAAAATTGGATTAGTAGCTGTATTATTTCTACTAATACCAATTGTATAGGCTAAGTTATTTGATTGACCATCTCCAAATGTAAATAGACCTGTATTATAATTCTTTAAATTATAATGTTGAAAACTGATTGCTTGAGAAAGTACAAAGAAATCATCTGGCCATTTTAGTTTTTTTGCAATACCTACAGATCCACCAGTGATAAGGAAACGTTGCGATTTATCAACATCTCTTGTTTGGTAATTATATAAATACTGAATAGTATGTGAAAAAGAAGTACTTAATTGTACTGGCTTTTTACCACCTAACCAAGGCTCAACTAATGATAAACTATAGGTCTGGTAAAAGCTACTCGCTTGTGCTCTTAATGATAATTTTTGTCCATCTCCCATAGGAAGTGGCTTATAAGCTTCTCCATTAAAAATGTTTCGTAATGAGAAGTTGTTGAATGATAATCCAAGCGTACCTACAAAACCTCCACCACCAAAACCACCTTGTAGTTCGATTTGACTAGATCCTTTTTCAACTACTGAATATTCTAAATCTAAGGTTCCGTTATTAGGATCTACATTTACAAAGTTTGGAGATAATTGTTCAGGATCAAAATATCCTATTTGTCCTAATTCACGAATGGTTCTTACAACATTACGCTTGCTATATTTTTGACCTGGACGTGTACGTAATTCTCTATAAATTACATGATCGTTCGTTTTATCATTACCTACAACTGTTACACGATCAAAGAAAGCTTCTTTCCCTTCATGGATTCTAATTTCAAAGTCAATAGTGTCTTTTCTAACTGCAACCTCTACTGGGCTAATTCTAGAGAAAAGATATCCGTTGTTTTGGTATAAGTTAGTAAGGTCTTGTGCTTCAGGATCTGTATTGTCTTCAATACGTTCTTGTAATAAAACACCATTGTAAGTTTCTCCTTTTTTAATACCAAGTATTTGGCGCAATTGACCGTCTGTATAAACACTGTTTCCGATAAATCTAATATCACCAAAATAATATTTTTGACCTTCCTCTACATCAAACTTAAGTGTAATGGTTTTATCATTATCTTTTATTAAAGTATCACTTACAATTCTTGCATCTCTAAATCCACTAGATTTATATTTTTTAAGAATAGAAGCTTTATCTTCTTCAATTCCACTAGCAGTATATTTTGATCTCTTAAAAAGACGGATCGGATTTTTCTGCTTTGTATTTTTCATTGCTTTACGCAATTTTTTATCTGAAAGCTGCTCGTTTCCATTAAACTCAATTGAACTTACTTTTACACGTTCATTTTTGTTTATAAGAATTTTAAGATTTTTTGAAGTTTCAACTCCGTTTGAATCAAGTTGAGGAGTTGTAGTTAAAATCACTTGTGTGTTTAAAAACCCTTCTTCCCTATATTTATTTGTAATATAGTTTTTAGTTGTAGTAACTAGGTTTTTAGTGATTTTTACACCTGGAGTAAGATTGTTGTCAGAAATAAGTTCTTTTTTCTTACCCTTTCTAATCCCTTCAATAGTAACCTCATTTAACTTAGGAAGCTCAACAATATAAAGCTCAAGATCAACTTTATCGCCATCCATATTCTTTACATAAAAAGCAATATCGCTAAATAGGTTTTGTTCCCAAAGTTTTTTAGTAACACCACTTAATTTTTCACCCGGAATAAAAATACGGTCTCCAACTTTTAAACCTGTAAATGCGATGACTGTTTTCTCGTTGAAATTTTGTTCACCAGTAACTTCTATAGAGTTAATAGTGTATTTTTTCCCACCATCTAGCTCTTTTTGTTGAGCATGTATAGAAAATGAAAAAAGTATTGTAAATAATAATATACAATACCTAGTTTTTTTCAATTGAAAAAAATTAATTTTATTTGAGTTGATCACTGGTTTTTCCAAATCTGCGTTCTCTGTTTTGATAATTTAATATTGCTTCAAATAGATTATCTTTCGTATAATCAGGCCAAAGTATATCTGTAAAATATAATTCAGCGTATGCAATTTGCCATAATAAGAAATTACTAATACGTTGTTCGCCACTCGTTCGTATCAATAAATCCACATCTGGTAAATTTTGCGTGTAAAGATGACTATTTATTAATGATTCATCAATATTTTGCGGCGAAATTAGGTTATTTTTAACTTTAACACTAATCTCTTTAGTAGTTTTTAAGATTTCTTCTCTGGAACCATAGCTTAAAGCTAGGGTAAGTGTCATTCTGGTATTTGTTGCAGTTTTTTCAATTACAT
>JAHRWC010000432.1 GCA_019090365.1 Flavobacteriaceae bacterium | reverse complement strand
TTTTCGAAAGCATTTTATAAAAAGCACGGTATCTATCCATCCTATTATTTAAATCAATTAGATAATAAGAAGAAATAAAAACCCCAGAAGATTTTATCCTCTGAGGTTTTAACAAAACTAAACTTGAACTTAAGTTTTTAGTTCGCAAAAGGAAATTCTGGATAAGCAGGATTGTTATCCCAAAACACCTTCACTTCTAAATTTGGTTTCTGATCAATATTTGTATTTGCATCAACAACTTCTTGAGGATATAAAAATGATCTTATAAAGGCTCCCGAATTTTCATTTAAATGAAATTGCAATGAAGTAGGAAATCCTGTTCTTCTATAAAAATTATAGCTGTTATTTCCATTACCATAACTTGCAATAAATTGCTGCTCTCCAAGAACATTCCATTTTTCTGAAATATCTCCTGTTGTAAAATTAGCTGCAATGCTATTAATATAATTTGACACATCGTTACTTGTTGGCACATATGAAAGATTCGCATCAGAATCTAAGGCAATAAAGCCTTGTACTTTATCTACAGATTTTTGAATGCCAGATTGCATAAAGGTATTTGCAGAACCCTCATCATTCGTTGCTAAAGAAACTTCAGCTTGCATAAAATCTACCCAAGAAGATAATAATATTGGCAATACTCCTAAACCTTGTCCACCAATTCCAGGGCTTACAGAAGCAAATTCATTTCCATCAAACTTTCCAGCTGCAGGATATAAACCTGCTACAGATCTTTTAAATGCATCTGGTGGAATTCCTTCTGAATATCCATGATCTCTACCCCAATACCCATGAGAAACACTACAAAAAACCATGTCGCTTGGATAATGTGCTGGTTGGTTTTCATTTAAACATAAAACAACTGCTTCATCAAATACCTCTGGCTCACAATAGTTTCCATCTTCATCAAAATTACCAGGAACACATTCTATTTGGCGGTAAAAATAATATCGCCTTCTTGGATCATCTAAATTCACCATTTTATCCATTAACCAATTCGATCTATATCGACCTGCACCTGATGCAGTATAATCTTTAATATAAGCGGGATGATTCATTTCGCTATTTGCATATTTTAACTCAAAATCATCTTCAATTGTGGAAATATAATTTCCAGAACTTACTATGTTTTCAAAATTATTAATTGCACTTGGATCAACTAATCTAGTGCTATTATAAATTTTCATCTTTAGTGTATTAACTAGCTTGACCCATTTAGTATAATCATTATTGTAATAATAATCTGTTTCCATATTAGCTCCCTCAACACCAAAATCTATTAATGCACTATCTAGAATCTCTAAAGCAATATTATAAACACTTTCTCCAGTATCAAGATTAGGGTTTGGTAAGGCTATTTCTGAATAGGGAATATCTCCATATTTATCTACTAATGTTATTAATGTAAAGGCTTTAAGCGTTTTAATAACACCCAAATGATTATAAGCATCTTCAATTTCTGCAATCTGTTGTGCTTCAATCATTTTTGGCAATAAATTAGAATATGCTACATCCCATGTTTCAGAATTAACAGGCTCATTCCAAATAATATATTGTTCACCAAATAGGTATTCGAGACGGGTCAACATTCCTCCTACCCTTTCAGTTTTTTCTATTAATATTGGAAAATCTAATTGAATTTCTTTTAATAAATCTTCTAGTTCTGTGTTTAATACATAGTTGTATTGACTATTTGTAACATCGACTGTTTCACAGGAAATAAAACTGACTAAACAAACAAATAGGATGGTAATTTTTTTCATGAACAAATTTTTAAATTAAACAAAACGGGGAGTTATATTGTTTAAATGTAGAAGATAAATGAAGTGTATACAATCTCAGTTACTCGTCATTTATAAATAAGGAGTCTGCATTTATAAATAACGACAAGTATATATGTTTAATGCCTTTAAGAAGATAGAGGCTTATAAAAATCTGAAGCTAAAAATATTATTTTAAAAAAGTTTTTATTAAGTTTTCTGTAGAAGTATTTTCAATGCTTGTGGCTGAATCTTTTTGAATTGCACTCAAAGTTTTCTTTGCAATTTTCTTACCTAATTCAACTCCCCATTGATCAAAACTAAAAATGTTCCATAAGATACCCTGCACAAAAAGTTTATGCTCATAAAGAGCTATCAAAGATCCAAGGTTTCTTGGATTCAACTTCTTTATTAATAACGTATTTGAAGGTTTATTCCCTTCAAAACTTTTATATGGTGATGAAGTTTCTTTACCAACGGTTCCTTCAGCAAGGGCTTCAGATTGTGCAAATATATTAGCGATTAATAAATCGTTGTGAGTTTTATTTCCGTGAAGAGATTCAGAAAATCCAATAAAATCGATAGGCACTAATTTAGTTCCTTGATGTAATAATTGAAAAAAGGCATGTTGTACATTAGCACCTGTATTTCCCCAAACAATCGATCCTGTTTGGTAATTTATAGGTTCTCCATTTCTATCAATACTCTTCCCATTACTTTCCATAAAAGCTTGTTGTAGATAAGGGACAAA
>JAHRWC010000027.1 GCA_019090365.1 Flavobacteriaceae bacterium | reverse complement strand
TCTACTCTTTTCGGAATTATTATCTATCGAAGAGAATCGAAAACAAACAAACTGTATCGATTTGCGAATAAAATATCTCATTCGAAAGAGCTTCAAATGAAGCCTGAAAACCGAAAAGGATTTGTACATCAGCAACCTTTCTTAATCCGTTTGGTATGGATTGCTCTTTTATTTGTGGTCGTATTTTCTATTCTCAGTTTTATCAATCCTTTTAGCGTTAATTTCATTCAGTATTTTGCAACAGCTATTGTTGGGACTCTTGTTGGAACATATATTACTTCAGCAGTGTTGTTTACTAATAGCAAAGTGAAAAAGGAAAATTTAGAAAAAGCAATTAAAAAAGGAAAAGACTTTATTGAAGATATCGCTGATGGGGAAGAGGAAATTAAAAATAAAACTCCAGAAGAAAGTAAAGAAGAAGTAAATAAAGATGCACCTCAAGAAAAAAGTGCACGTGACCGATTGAAAGACAAAGGGATGATAAATTAAAAAAGCTCCTACTTGCGCAGGAGCATAAAATATTTATAAGTAGTCAAAAACAACACCATATTATTAATTAACTAGTTATAATAATAGAACAGTTGTAAAGCAAAAAACCCTACATGTTTAAATAGATTTAAATAACTATTTTTAAAAAAAGCATAAAATGATTAAAGCATATTGGCAAAAAGGAAGAAAACAAAAAAGGATTGTTATCACTCTCATTTTCATAATGTTATTGCTTTTGTTTTTTCTTAGAGATGATTATCAACCTGCCTTATTATTCGTTAGAAGGTATATTTTTATCATTCTGGTAGGCGCCTTGTTCCTAACGTTTTCACTCTCAAAATTTAGAAGTGCAGTTGGTGCTGGAAAACGTGTTTTAATATTAATTGGAATTGTTTCATTTTTCGTGGTATTATGGTTTTTTGGCTGGAAAATGGAATTATATCATTTTATGCAATCGTATAACACGTTTAAAAATTTAAATACTACTGAAATCCATGAACTTCCTTTAACTCAAAACGAACGAATTCAGCCTTTCAATAACATTGTTACTATGGCGTATGAATCGATTGGGGAAACGCAAGAAGTTTCATTGCCTCAATTGGTAAGGATCGATAGTACCAATCAATGGACCATGGCAATTCAGCCTGCCAAAGAATATATGTGGCAACGCATGAATGATAACACTGAAGAAATTTTCACAGTTGCAAGTACCACTCCTTTTCCGAGGTTTTCAGATAAAAATAGGATTCCTGTTACTTTTTCAATTGGCGAATCATTAGCTTTTAGTAGAAACACATACAACTCGGTAGTACAACGCTTTAATTTTTTCCAATTATTTACGCTAGAACCAAGCGATGTTTTCTATATGAAAAACGATGAAGGAAGGTGGGTTCAAGTAGTGAGTTTAATCCGTTGGAAAGGATTCTTTTTTCCTTATCCTTCTTATGGAGGCGTGGTTGTTATTGATGCAGGAGAACATGATGTAAAAGATTATATGGAGCGGGTTTTAATAGGAAAAGGAACTTACATACCTCCTTCAGAAATAAAAAATCATCCTTTCCTAACGAAGCAAAATACCTTAGCTGAAGAGGTTTCAAGATTGCAAGCTCAATCCTTACAATTTTTAGGAGGCTTTACAGATCCTTTGCCTTGGAATATGCAAACTGCTGTTAAAATTCCAAATTTAAAAGATGATGAAAACCAACAACCTTTTGTAACCGATTTTAATTTTGATACGATGGAAACAGACGCTTTTAGTGGTTTGTATCATTGGTTTGGATTAGAACCTATTGGTGAAGAACGGACTAGTTTATCGTTTAGTGTAATGATTCCTGCAGATGGAACAGACAAATTATATTACTACAATCATGCTGCAAAAAAAGAAGGAATGGCTGGTGTTTCAGCTATGCCTTTAAAAGTAGTTGAATCTAGAAAAGAATACGATTGGACAGTTAATAAACCTGTAGAATTTAGACCATTTATCAAAGAAATTGCTGGAAGAAAACGGCTCTTTGTTTTAGGAACAATTGCTGCAAAAAGAGAAGGCAGTAAAAAGTTTGATGGAGCAGCAACTCCAGACTTAGCTTTAATTGATGTTGAATACCGTGATGTAGTTTGGATTGACGCAAAGCATCCTTCTCAATGGGAAACTACTATTTTAAATCAGTTAGGAGAAACATGGAAAACTTCTGAAGGATTAAAAGACAGTGATATTTGGCCTAATAGAGATGAAATAGATGTCATTCCAATTATTGAAAAGGACAGTGTTAGTATTGATACTGTTTCAGAAAGAGTAATAGACATTGTGAATGATTCAATAGACTAACCATAATATAAATGATACTGCAATTGGATGTAAATTAATACATTTCAATTGCAGTATCAATTTTTTTTAATCAAGAAAGCCAGTTAAAACTCTTATAGCTCCATCACCACCATTTTGAGCCACATATAGTGTTTTCCCATCTTCTGAAGCGACAATACCTATAGGACGATTAAACGTAGCCGTATTTCCATCACCATCTGTAGTACCAGAAACTCCTGGAATTCCTGCAATACGTTCAGCATTTCCAACACTATCGATTTGGTAAACAGTACCTTC
>JAHRWC010000431.1 GCA_019090365.1 Flavobacteriaceae bacterium | reverse complement strand
TCACGATGTAAAGAATCTAAACTTACATTAATATTTTTAACTCCATTTGCTTTTAAAGTATCAATAAATTGATCGATAATAACCGCATTTGAAGTGATAGATAATTCAACATTTAAAGAAGCTAATTTTTCAAGAATAACTGGAATATCCTTTCTTATTAAAGGTTCTCCTCCAGTCAATCTAATTTTTGTTACGCCATGATCCACAAAAGTTTTTGCAATAGTATAGATTTCTTCATAGGACATCAAATGGTTTCTTGGAGTTAGTTGAACTCCTTCTTCAGGCATACAATAGGTACAACGTAAATTACATCGTTCAATCAATGAAATTCGTAAATAGGTATGTTCTCTCCCAAAACTATCTTTTAATATGTTTGCTTCTTTTTTCATTAATCGTGTCTTGCTCCTTTTAATATTCTAAAAACATGTAATACTGATGGAAATACCGCGTCCATAGATTCTTTCGCTCCGTTTGTTGAACCTGGTAATGCTAAAAATAATGTGTCTTTTATGGTTCCAGCAACACTTCTAGACAACATAGAGTATGGTGTTCTGTCTTGCCCATAATTTCGTATCGCTTCTTCTATTCCAGGAATTCTTCTGTCTAGTAATGGAATTAATGCTTCTGGAGTTACATCCCTTCCCGAAAGTCCTGTACCTCCTGTATAAATAACCATATCAACACCTTGTTCTTGATACAATTTTGCTTTAGATTGAATGATATCTTTTTCATCTGGAATGATGATATAATCTGAAATTTCAACATCACATTCTTCTAACTTTTTTATAATAGCTTTTCCAGCTCTGTCTTCTTTTTGCCCTACTGAAATTGTGTCTGAACAAACGATTACAGCTGCTTTTAAATCTTTTCTGAAACGATCTTTGAAATCGGATTTACCGCCTTTTTTCTTTAGTAGTTTAATCTCATGAATTTCTATGCCTTTATCAATGGGTTTAAGCATATCGTACATATTTAAAGCAACCACACTTGCTCCATGCATTGCTTCAACTTCAACTCCTGTTTTATAAATAGTTTTTACCGTAAATAAAACTGTGATTTCTAAGTCGTTAATTTCATATTCAACCCCTGTAAATTCAATAGGCAGAGGGTGGCAATCTGGTAAAATATCTGGTGTTCTTTTTACACCTAATAAACCAGCTGCTTTGCTCATTGAAAACACATCTCCTTTTGGAACGGTTCTATTTTTTATTGCAGTAATAGTTTCTGGTTTACTAACTTTTACAATAGCTTGAGCAATCGCAGTTCGTAGCGTGGTACTTTTATGTGTGATGTCAACCATAACTTAATTATTTACTTTCCATTGATGTGATTCGTCTTCAAAAATCTCTTTCCCAAATACAGGAACATGTGCTTTAATTTCTTCAACAATGTATTCTAAAGCTTCAAAAACCACTTTTCGATGAGGAGATGAAACAAACACAAACAAACAAATTTCGCCTGCTTTTACAGTTCCAATACTGTGGTAAATATGCATGCATGTAAGCTCAAATTGCTCAAAAGTTGCTTCTCTAATTTCGTGAAATTTTGCATTTGCCATGTCTTCATACGCTGTGTATTCAATAGCAACAACCTCTTTATCATTGATTTTGTCTGCACGTACTTGTCCTAGAAAAATATTATGCGCACCGATACTAGTTTTAGTTTGATGTTTCGCAATAGATTCTCCTATAAATTCTGAAGAAATAGCTCCTTGTCTAAACACATTTTTTGGTTTTCTATCTTTCATTTGTTAGTTCTTTTTATGTTGAGAAATAAAACTATTTATCCCTGAAGCACCTTCGATTAGACTGAAACAATTCTCAATGTTTTGTTGTTGCAGAAATAATACAGCACTTCTACTTCTTATACCTGCTTGACAAAACAGCACTTTTTTCTTATCAGAATCTAATTTACTTACTTGGTTTTCTAATTCACTTAATGGAATTGATGTAATATCTAATTCATTAACTTTTGGAAGTTCATGTGTTTCACGAACATCGATAAATTGAATATTTTCTTCTTGAAATATATCTTGTATTGATACAAATATGGACATAGGGTTACAAGTATTTATTGGTTGATTTTGTAATTGAAAGGTTTCCGATTTTTCAAGTACTTTATTAATTTCATTTTCAGATTTCTTAATCTTTATAATTGAGCTTTGTAATGTTAAGGCATTATAGCATAACAATTTTCCAGAAAGGTTTTGACCTAATGCTAAAATAATTTTTAGCACCTCATTGGCTTGCATGCTTCCTATAATTCCAGGTAAAACACCTAATACGCCAATTTCAGAACAATTTGGAACTGACCCAGCTTCTGGTGGGTTTGGGAATAGACATCGATAACTTGGTCCATTATTATAATTAAAGACAGATATCTGGCCCTCAAACTTATAAATACCTCCAAAAACCAATGGTTTCTTTGTTATAATTGAAGCATCATTTATCAAATAACGAGTTTCAAAATTATCAGTACCATCAACGATAATATCATATTCCGAAAATAATGAGGTTGCATTTTGATGTGTAAGTTTTTCAGGATACGCATTAATTATTATCGAATCATTTAAATCCTCTAATCGTTGTTTAGCTGCAATAGCTTTATTTTCACCTAATGTTGAGGTGCCAAATAATACTTGTCGTTGAAGATTGGACTTTGATACTACATCGAAATCTATGATTCCAATAGTTCCAATTCCAGCTCCAGCTAAATATTGTAAAACAGGGCAGCCTAAGCCACCAGCTCCTACAACCAAAACTTTAGCTAGATTTAGTTTGTCTTGGCCTTCTTGACCAATTTCAGATAATATGATATGTCTGCTATAACGCTCCATAAATCAACCTCCTGCAAATGGAGGTAATAATGCTAATTCTTTTCCTGTTAATACTGTTTCTTTCGAAATTAATTCTTGATCCTGTGCTACTTGAAATTCTTTTTCTTTTAGACGAGGGTATTTAATATATAGCTGAGCTAAAAGCTCATTTAAAGAGCTTTCAGAAAAGATTAATGTTTCATGAGCACACTGCGTTATTTCAGCAATGAGACCAAAATATTTAATGGATATGTTCATTTCTAATTTCTTTTAATTGTTCTGGTGTATTTACATTTGACACCCATTGTTCTTGTTGTTTATTCAAAGCAATATTTTTCACTATACATTGATTCACTGCAAATCGTAATCTTCTCTCTCCTTGATTTAAAAGAGCTTCAAAAATTGCTTCACAACTTTTATTATATATCGCTATTAGTGGCATTGTTTTGCCATTACTTTCAATTTGTATGATTTCAGAAGTACTATTTTTCTCATTAATTAATACTGAAATCACTTCGGAATTTATTAAAGGAATATCACAACTCAATACAATGTTTCTTTTAGTTTTAGATGCTTTTAAACCTGAATAAACTCCAGCCAATGGACCTGCATTTTCAATTAAATCATTCACTCTTTTTAAATTAAAAACATCATAATCTGAATTATTAGAAACAATGATAAGTTCTGAAACATATGGTTTTAAAACTTCAATAATATGCTCAATAAAAAGCCTGTCATTGAGTTTTAGAAACCCTTTATCCGTTCCCATTCGTGAACTTTTTCCTCCTGCGAGGATAATTCCTGTTATGTTTTTTGATGCTTTCATTTATGTAAAAAAGAGTTTAATACAAGCGATTACTAAAACAAAAGACAAGACATATCTTAATTTCTGATTATTGATTTTTTTACTTCCATAATATCCTCCAAACACACCACCAACTAAAGCAATTGCAACCAATAGGAAAGATTCTAATTCAATCGTAACTCCACTACTTAATTGGCCTAATAATCCTGAAGCAGAATTTACCCAGATAAAAAGCGCAGAAACTGCAGCAGCTTCTTTCATGTTTCCCCAATGCAATAGTAAGATGATTGGACTTAATATTATTCCGCCTCCAATTCCTATTAATCCTGAGAAAAAACCAATGACACCTCCAATTAATAATCCTTGCCAGATTTTTATGTTTTTAATGGTATCGCTTTCTTTTCCAAAGACATTTAACATCTTTAAAATAGCAAAGATCAATAATACTGCGAGGATTTTTTTATAAATGGAAGCATCAACTTCTATGGTACCACCAAGGAATGCAAAAGGAATAGAACTGATCGCAAATAGTATGAATAGTCTTCTATTAAAATATCCTTCTTTATAGAAATAATAAAAGGAAATTGCTGCAACAAATAAGTTGAGCAACAAAGCAGTTGGTTTCATAATTTCAGGAGCAAATGAAAATAGAGCCATAAGCGCTAAATATCCACTTGCACCTCCATGACCAACACTTGCGTATAGAAAAGATACTATGGGAAGTATCATTAAGAAAATATAGATATGTTCATTTTTCAAGATCATTCTACAATTTTTTTACTGCCTCTAATTGTTGGTCTAAAAATTCCCAACAGTTTTTATTAATTTCATCAAATGCAATTACTAAAGACTTACCGTAAGGTGTTAATTCACAACCACCGCCACCTTTACCACCAATACTGTTTATTGTTACTGGTTTTTTAGCCGATTTATTGACGGAGTCGATTAAATTCCACGCTTTTTTATAGGAAATTTTTATAGATTTTGCTGCTTTTGAAAGAGAACCTGTATCTTCTATTGCTTTTAATAATTTAACACGCCCTTCCCCTAATAACACATTATTTTCAGTCTCAATCCAGATTCTACTTTTAATTTTATATGCCATAATTAATGTGTTAAATAGGTAATAATATAACTTCTATTTCTTCATTCATTTTTATTTCTGAATGATCTGAAGGAAGGTAAACGAGTGCATTTGAAATTGCAAATGTTTGAAGCATAGCAGAACTTTGCCCTTCTAAAAGAGAAACTTTTTCATTGTTGTAAATAGCTTTTAAAAACTGTGACCTGTCTCCTTTTTTGATATAGTTTGTTTGAGATTTTGCTGTGATTCTTGGTAAATTTATTGCAGGATTATTTAGAATAATTTGCAATGCTGAATACACATAGATATAAAAGCAAGATAATGCTGCTGCTGGATTTCCAGGCAATGCGAAAATGTGTGAATCACCTTTTTTTCCAAAAAATAAAGGCTTCCCTGGTTTCTGTTTCACTTTATAGAAAACCTCATCGACTTTTAATTCATGAAGTGCTTTACCCACAAAATCGTAATCACCTACGGAGATTCCTCCTGTAATAATTACAAGATCATTTAATGCTATCGCTTTTTTTAATGTTTCTAATGTTGAGGAATAATCATCTTTTATTTTATAAGATTGTACGTTTTCAATGCCAATTTGTTGAAGCGCACTTTCAATCATTCCCGAATTACTTTCATATATTTTTCCGAATTCAAGATTTTGACCAGGTTCAACAAGTTCATTTCCAGTCGTGATTAAAGCTATCTTAGGTTTTTTAAATACAGATGCTTCAGTTATTCCTAATGAATACAAAAAACCTATTGCAGCTGGGCTTAATTTTGTGTTTTTCTTTAATGCAAGTGCTCCTTTCTGAACTTGCTCACCTAAAGGTCTAATATTATCATTCTTATTTATGGCTCCTTGAATAGATATATTATTTTCAATAGTAGAAACACGTTCTTGCATAATCACTGCATTTGCAGTTTTAGGAACAGCAGCTCCTGTAAAAATTCGCACTGCATCTCCTTTTTTTAATTCAGGTTGATGACCATCACCCGCTTTTATTTCATCAATAAGATTATAATCATTAGAATCGTGTAAATTCAATGCATAACCATCCAT
Organism: Flavobacteriaceae bacterium; assembly: GCA_019090365.1. GTDB lineage: Bacteria > Bacteroidota > Bacteroidia > Flavobacteriales > Flavobacteriaceae > Marifrigoribacter. Next base: position 1,713 of record JAHRWC010000431.1, on the reverse strand, counting down.
AGCAGATTGACTAAATGGAGGCATATTGATAGGTGAAATAATATCTTCAGAAAGAATAAACCCTAAGGCTTCACTCAACGGTATGTTTTCCGTAAGTTTTAATGGAGAACAATTGTTTTTTACCGCTAAAATAGCTTCTTCTACAGTAATCATAAATCTTTATCGTTATATCTCGACAAATATAGCGATAATTACTTGTATTAATTGATGAGTAATATCATAATTACAGAATTAAAAAGAACCAAAAAGCTGATAAGAACAACTTTCCATAATGTGTTTGCTTTTTTTAATTCCATAAAATCAAAGGCAACTCCTAGAAACTTAAAAGATGCAAAAAGAAGAATTATTATTGGAATAAAAACATAGGATTGTGTAGAAATAATACCAGAAACTATGGTTAGTATCAAAAGGATGACCCATGTTATAATTGATTTTCTTTCCATGATTAAAATATTAAATAAATGATTGGAAATAATAACAACCATATAAGATCACACATATGCCAAAAGGCAGCACTGGCTTCACTATCTTCAACTAAGGTTTCGTTTTCTTTTTTATTCAAACTGAAATAAACAGATATTAGAATAACCAATCCTACAACCACATGGATAACATGAAACAATGTTAACATCCAATAAAAAGTAAAAAAAGTATTGTATCCTAAATCTATTCCTGCTTGAATTTTAGCATAATATTCGATGGATTTAACAACTAAAAAAAGAAACCCAAACACCATGGTTCCTATTAAAAACTTTTTGGCTTTTAGGATTTCACCTAATTTAATTTGATGCACCGTCAAGGCCATTAAAAATCCACTCGTTAGGAGTATCACGGTATTAATTGTTCCGAAGGAAACATTCAACATTAATCTAGATTCATGAAAGACAACAGGTTCTTGTTTGCCATAATACACCATTGCAATTAAGGCCATTCCGAAGGTAATTAATTCCAAGAAAATGATAATCCAAAGGAGTATTCCACCAGGAGGATAATAGACGTTTTTATAATCGATTTTGGATGTTTTCATTTGTCTATATTATAATTTTATAAACGTATTTTTTTCTATTAAATAAGAATCTGTTTGTTCAATATCCCAATTTTTTTCTTGAGAATTGTTTAATCCTTTCACTTGTATCATTATAGTTAATGTGTCTTTTCTTCGACTTAATTGAATCTTTTCAATGCTATTTTGAATCGCAGAATCATAAGGCATATTTGGGCACTTATTTAATTTATAAACCGCCAGCATATCTTTAGAAAACCATTGTAGCAGCTTATTTAAATAAGTTGGATTACATTCATCTTCAATTTTTAGAAAATCTAATAATCTACATTTAATTTTTTCTGAATCATCTTTACATTCATTTCCGTAGGCGTATAAATACCATGATAATAACGTTTTTTCAGATTCATCTAAACTTTCTAAAAAGGATGTGTTTATAGTTTTATTTTCAACAATAATATCATCATAATCTTTGTCGTTTTGTTGACAAGAAACCTGAAGGAATACTACTAAAATTAAAAGCACATATTTCATATCTAGTGTTTAATTTTTTCATACAATTTCACCAAAGATTCTAAAAGCTCTACTGGAGTTGTTAATATTTGATAATGATTTTGGCCAAACATTTGTGGAAGATAATATTTTGCTTGAGCTTCAATAGCAAGTGCATACGAATTAATATTACGTTCGTTTAATTCGCGTAATGCCTG
>JAHRWC010000430.1 GCA_019090365.1 Flavobacteriaceae bacterium | reverse complement strand
TACCTTGTAGGCCGAGGCATTATCCTACTATAATTCGGATTATGCAGCTAGGGCGTAGTTATTCTCGCCGTTTAAAAAGTGTGAAATATGAGATTTACGAGCTGTTTTCCAGCGCTCGACATGCTTACAATACCATTAGACCCGCTGTCAAAACCAGTCGGCCCCATTATTTTCAATGAACAATTATTCCAAACTTAATTGGGATGGCAAAGATATAATTAAAATGTATCTTTGCGTTCCTTATTTGAATATCAAATTTTATTCCAAACGCCTATGAAAATTGCTTTAATAAAAGAACGTAAGAATCCGCCAGATAGACGTGTCGTTTTTTCACCAAGAAAATGCCAAGAAGTCATGGAAACATTCTCAGAAGCTAAAATAATAGCAGAAAGTAGTGAGGTTCGTTTTTTTAAAGATAAAGCATATCAAAAGTATGGAGTTGAGGTGAAAAATGATGTTTCAGATTGTGATGTTTTTTTGGGAGTAAAAGAGGTTCCTGTTGAATCTTTAATTCCTAATAAAAAATACTTCTTTTTCAGTCATACCATTAAAAAACAACCCTATAATAGAAAATTGTTACAAGCAATTTTAAAAAATAAAATTGAGTTTTTTGATCACGAAACAATCGTGAAAGAAAACAATGCACGTTTAATAGGGTTTGGACGTTATGCTGGTTTGGTAGGAGCTTATAACGGATTTAGAGCTTTAGGTTTAAGAGATGGTTTGTTTGAGTTGCCAAAAGTTGAGACCCTTCATGACCTAAAAGAAATGAAGCTTGAATTAGATAAAATTACACTTCCACAAGATTTAAAAATAATTTTATCGGGAACTGGAAAAGTAGCAAAAGGTGCTAAAGAAATTTTAGATCATTTACAAATACATGAAGTAAGTGATACGGTATATTTAACTTCTACGTTCACTGAACCGGTTTTTTGTTTAATCGATGTTATGGAATACAACCGTCGTAAAGATGGGAAAGCAGGGGTTAAAGATGAATTTTATAAAGACCCTACGGGTTATGAAAGTAATTTTATGCCCTATGCAAAAGTGAGTGATTTCTTTATTGCTGGACATTTTTATGGCAATGATGCTCCTTATCTGTTTACTCGTGAAGATGCTAAGCATCCAGATTTTAATATAAATCTTGTAGCAGATATTTCGTGTGATGTAGATGGACCAGTAGCAAGTACATTACGTGCATCTACGATTGCAGATCCTTTTTATGGATATGATCCTATTTCTGAAAAAGAAACCGAATTTAATGCTAAAGGCGCTATAACAGTTATGGCAGTTGATAATTTACCATGTGAATTGCCTAAAGATGCTTCTGAAGGTTTTGGACATATGTTTCTAAAATATGTAATGTCATCATTTTTTAATGGAGATGAAGATGGGATTTTAGCGCGTGCAAGAATGACAACTTCGGAAGGGAAACTAACCGAACGTTTTTCATATTTACAAGATTTTGTTGACGGAAAAGATTAAATCTTTTTTAATACGATAATATCTTTGGTCTGAAATTCTACCACTTTTTCAAAAAATTCTTTTAAATAATCATAATAATCTGTATTAAAACTACTCACGTTTAATTTATAACTAAAACGCATATTTACATTATTATTTGATGCTGAATAAAGAACTGTGCATGAACCTAAACCATTAGGCAATTCAATAGATTTATTTTTAGGTAGTTGTGCTAATTTATATTGATCACTTAAATCAATTTTTAATAAATATGAAGTACTCATTGGGTAACCAAAATCTATTGGGTAATGTCTTTTTTCATTTTTAAAAGAGTTTTCAATTAAATTATTTTGAATAAAAAAAGGGTTAATATTTATATGATCTCCAATGATTTCTGTCTCATAACTAATGTTATAATTCTCTTGCAAAGGTTTCTCTATATTGTTTTCGTTTTCTATTGCGTACTCAGTGATTTTAAAATCAATAATATTAGTTTCTTTTGCTTTAATTAAATCATTGTTAGATTTATTAACTATGGTTTCTCTTTTAGCAATAGCCTTATATCCAGTTTTTGTATTATTTACAGTGCCATTTAAATTACCTTCTTCATTAAAAGCTATTTGAGCATGAATATAATCTATATTTTTAGCATGAACTTGTATTGGAAACCAATAACTGTCATTTTTAAAATCTAAAACTCTAACTTCTTTATTTAACGTTCTAAAGGGTAAAACACCAAAAGGCACATATTTATCTGAAGCATCCAATAAATAGGTTGTTTCATCAATTTTTAAAAATGCTAAAACATAGTCGAAATCTGAAAGTACAGGATAAGATTTGGTTGGTAGTCCGTTTTCTCTTGTCGAACTAATTACTAAATAAGCCTCCAAACCAGCAACTCTTAATGCATTAATTAGTGAAATGTTAATTTCAGATACATTACCTGATCTTTTAGAAAAAGCATTTTTAACATCTACACTTGTAAAAACATCGTGTTCATTATTCCAGGAGTAGTGTTGTTGTATAAAATGATATATTTTTTTAGCTTTTGCAAGTTCATCTGTTTCTGAAAGAATATTGCTTGGAATATTTTTCTCAAAGAAATTTTTATACCCTAATTCTTTTCCAATATTTAGATCATTCTTTAATTCTTTATCTACATTTTTCCATGTTTTTGAAAACCTTTTAATGGTATAAAAACCATTGTATTGCATTAATTCAAACTTAAGGTTTGATGTGTAATTGTTGAGAGAAAGCATGTGATTTTCTTTTTTAGTAGCAGGAATATCTTTCATTGCATATAATGAAACTTCACAGTCACTTTTTTCTGAAAACCCAGATAAAGTGAAACAGAAGCGTTTAATTTCTGAACTATTTATATAGAGTTTCTTTTTTCCTCTTATAGATCTATTGTAGATATAATTACCAGGTATTTCAGAAAAAAACTCACTATAAATTTTAGGGATATCTTCTTGAAATGTCCAACCATTTAAACTAAAAAAGAATGGTGAAGTTATGGTGTATTTATACTCTAAGATACTGCCATCCTTAATGTTTGAGAATGTAAAACGTTTTAAAGATACGTCATCATTTATATCGATATCATAAATATTGTCTTTTTCAACATAAGATTTTTGGCTTCCATTATGTGTAATAGCAGTGATTCTTTTTACTTCTTCCTCTTCAATCTTATTTTTATAATATACTATATCAATAGTTCCATGTTTAAAACCTTTCGCTTTTATAACTTTTATTTTTTTATGTACTTTTTTAATAAGCCAGGTTGTACCATTTAGTGCTTTCACTGTATTGACGCCACTTTCAAATAAAACAACACCTGCAGCTTCAGGATCATTTTCATAAAATTCTAAATTAAAATCTTCTTTACTAGGTTCTCCAAAAACAGAGGTAACTCTTTCTTGCGCAAGAAGATTGTTTAAAAGTAAGATTAGGATACATGTAATTTTTAACTTCATAATGGAATATAATCTGATCAGTTTGTGCTATTTTTTTTTAAAACAATAATATCTTTAGTCTGAAACTCTACCACTTTATCAAAAAATTCTTTAAGTGTTTCATAGTAATCAGCTTTTAAACTATATTTATTTAAACTATAATTAAAACGGATATTTATAACTTCTGGAGAATTCGAATAAGTTATGGTACAGCTTCCTATTTTTTCAGGAAGATTTATTGTTTTGCTTTTTGGTATTTGTAAAACTTCATATTTATTATTTAAATTTATTTTTAATAAATATGTGCCACTACTAGAGTGTCCATATTCTATTGGAAAAACTCTTTTTTCTTCTTTGAAAGGATTTTTTAATGAATTGCTCTGAAAGAAAAATGGATTTAAATGAATATTTTTTCCTACAATTTCTGGTTCATAAACAAATGAATAAGACTCCTTTAATTGTTCTTCTATTTTGAACTTATTTTCAACAAAATATTTTGTTATAAAAATTCCGTTTAATGATTCTTCTTTTGAAAGAATTATATCATTATTAGTCTTATTATTTAAATATTC
>JAHRWC010000429.1 GCA_019090365.1 Flavobacteriaceae bacterium | reverse complement strand
TTGGGTAGAATCTATCCATTTTGCTTTTAAAATTCTATAGCTGTAATTGCTTTGTAATTGAAGAGCATTAGGGCAATTCTTTTTATGAACTTTAATACCTTCAGAGACTGTAGTGAAACCAAATACTGGATCACCAGGTATTGGATTGCAACAGGCTGAAATTTTATAATCTAACGTTTCTTCTTCTTTACCAAAAACAATTTGATCATACTTTTCAGTAATCTCTTCTTTATTAACATCTTCAGGGTTATTAGGTTTTCTAATTCTATTTTTAAAGAAACTAATGAATGCATTGTTCCTAGAAGTTGCAAATTCTTTAAGTTTTGGATTATCAATCAATCCTGAACCTATTCTAAAGTATAAATCAAGACTAGTCTTTAGTTTGAAGTAAACAACTAATTGATTAATAGTTTTTTCATCTAAAGTGATTTTTAAAGACTTAAGTTTTCTAGCAAGAATTACTTTACCATCTTGTGCAATCGTTTTTTCATCTTCTTTTAAGGCATTTTTAATTTTGCTTCTAGCTCTTCCTGTAGTTGCATAATCTAGCCAGTTTCCTGAAGGTTTAGCTTTGTTAGATGTAATAATTTCTACTTGATCGCCACTTTTTAGTTGATGACTTAATGGAACAAGTTTACCATTTACTTTAGTACCTCTAGTATGTAAACCTACTTCAGTATGTACATGAAAAGCAAAATCTAAAGCAGTTGCTCCTTTTGCTAAAGAATACAAATCTCCTTTAGGTGAAAAAACAAAGATCTCTTTCGCATAGAGGTTTAATTTAAATTCTTCTACAAAATCGACTGCATTTATTTCTTGGCTTTCTAAAGTTTCTTGTAATTTATTTAACCAAGCATCTAAACCATCATCTATTTTTTCTTTAGCCTTGTTTTTATATTTGTAATGAGCAGCAAATCCCTTTTCTGCAATTTCATTCATTCGTTCACTTCTAATCTGAACTTCAACCCATCTACCTTGAGGCCCCATTACAGTAATATGTAATGCTTCATATCCAGTAGATTTTGGTGAGGAAATCCAATCTCGAAGTCGAGTAGGATTTGGTCTAAAATGATCAGTAACTATTGAATATATTTTCCAAGCGACAAATTTTTCATTTTCTTCTTCACTTCGATAAATGATACGAACCGCAAACTTGTCGTATACTTCATCGAATGTAATACTTTGTGCTAATAGTTTTCTTCGAATTGAAAAAATTGACTTAGGTCTTCCCTTAATATCATAATCAAGTTTCTCTTCGTCTAATGTGTTTTTTATTATTTTGGTAAAAGACTTTATATAAGCATCCTGCTCTTCTTTACTATCTTTTATTTTACTAAAAATATCTTGGTAAACATCTGGTTCGGTATATTTTAAACTTAAGTTTTCAAGTTCAGTTTTAATATTATACATCCCAATACGATGTGCTAAAGGCGCATAAATATATAAGGTTTCAGATGCGATTTTCACCTGCTTATGAGGTGGCATTGAGTCCATAGTTTGCATATTGTGCAAACGATCAGCAATTTTTATAATGATAACTCTAACGTCTTCGTTTAGAGTTAAAAGCATTTTTCTGAAATTTTCAGCTTGAAGCGAAACATCTTTGTCTGCCGACATGCTTGAAATTTTAGTAAGCCCGTCAACAATTCGTGCTACGGTTTCACCAAATAACTGTTCAATATCTGCAAGCGTATATGAAGTGTCCTCAACAACATCATGAAGTAAAGCAGCTGCAATAGAAGTAGCATCTAAGCCAATTTCAGAAGCAACTATTTTTGCAACAGCAATAGGATGAAAAATATAAGCCTCACCCGATTTTCTACGCTGCTCTTTATGTGCATCAACAGCAACATCGAAAGCGCTTCTAATTAGTTTTTTATCTTCCTTTGTAAGGTCTCGGTAACTAATCTTTAATAGCTTCTTATATTGCTTGGCAATTTCTTTCCTCTCTATCTCTAAGGCTTCTTCAGTCATAAAATAAATGTAATGTTTCGAAATGAAACAAGCAACAAAAATAATGAAAAGCCTATGATTATTATATCATAATTTAAGATTGCTTTTTACAATTTTAAGAATTTAAATTTTTAGAGCGCTGTAATAGAGTTGGATGTGAATAATGTGCCTTTACATATGCAGGATGTGGCGTCAAATTACTAAGGCTGTTTTTAGATAATTTTTTTAATGCAGAAACTAATGGTGCAGCTGCAAATGTGTTTTTTGCATAATCATCTGCTTGATATTCAAACTTTCTTGAGAAAAAATTCATGATAAGTCCAGTAATTTCTGAAATAGGACTATATAAAACTCCAAAAGCAATTAAGCCAATATGAAACGAGGGTTGTGAAACATTTAAAGCTTCAGAAAATATTGTGTTACCCACAAACACAGAAAGTAACCAAAGTGTAAATCCGGTAGTTGCGATAGAAGCAGTTAGATTAAAAATAATATGTTTCTTTTTATAATGACCTACTTCATGGGCAAGAACCGCAACAATTTCATCTTCTTCTAAATCATTAATTAAAGTATCATACAATGTGATTCTTTTTTCTGAACCAAATCCTGAAAAATAAGCATTGGCTTTTGTACTTCTTTTAGAGCCATCAATAACAAAAATATTATCTAATTTAAATCCAACTTTTGTAGCATATGCTTCAATTTTTGAGCGCAAATCACCTTCTTCTAATGGTGTTTGTTTGTTAAATAATGGAACAATAAGTTTGGCATAAAACATATTCATGAAAAATGAAAACACAGCAATAATAGCCCATGCATATAACCAAAACTGACTTCCAGTTGTTTCATAAAACCAAACGATGGCAGAAAGTAAAAGTCCTCCAATGATTGCCATCATAAACAATCCTTTAATTTTATCAATAATAAATAACTTCTTTGTTGTTTTATTGAAACCAAATTTCTCTTCTATCACAAAAGTTTTATAATAGCTAAATGGAGTAGAAAGGATGTCACTGGCAAACATGATAATACCAAAGAAAACCAAAGTGACAATAATATTATTTTCTGAAATTGTTCTAGCTACCTCATCCACATATTTAAAGCCGTCTAAAAAGAAAAATAACAAAGTTGCTATAATCGAAATGGTAGATGTGATATTACCGAATCGTTGATTTTCTTTTTTATAGGCTTGTGATTTTTGATATTCATCTATTTCGTAAACATCGTTTAATTCTTCTGGAATTGGGTCATCAAAATGTTTAGCGTTT
>JAHRWC010000428.1 GCA_019090365.1 Flavobacteriaceae bacterium | reverse complement strand
CTAAACAATAATCTCCAGAAATAGTTACTTCCTGATCTTTTTTGTTGGTTGCAGTTACGGTAACTTCATCTCCATTTCTTGAAACATTTGAAACCTTATGAGAAAGTAAAAATTTCACGCCTTGTTTCTTTAACACCTTTGTAAGTTCTTTACTTTGTGCTTTATCCATCGTAGGAATAATTCGATCCATATATTCAATCACAGAAACTTCAGCCCCTAATCTTTTATATACTTGACCTAATTCTAAACCAATAACTCCTCCACCAATCACTAATAGGTGCTTAGGAATTTCCTTCAGTTTTAATGCTTCAGTTGAAGTGATTACTCGCTCTTTATCTAAACTGATAAAAGGTAAAGTTGAAGGCTTACTTCCCGTAGCTATAATTGTATTCTTTGCTTCAATAGTTTCTGAATCTCCTTCAGTTAAATCGATATCAATATGTGTTGCATCTTTAAATGAGCCCAAACCATGATATACATCAATTTTATTCTTTTTCATTAAGAAATCGATTCCTCCTGTCGTTTGCTCAACTACTTTATCTTTTCGAGCAATCATCTTTTCAAGATTCACTTTTATATCACCAGGGATTTCAATACCATGTTCTTCAAAATGCTTTACAGCATCATCGTAATGATGAGAAGAATCTAATAATGCTTTACTTGGAATACAACCTACATTTAGGCAAGTTCCACCCAATGTATTGTACTTTTCAATTAAAGCAGTTTTCATTCCTAATTGTGCGCAACGAATTGCGGCAACATATCCTCCAGGTCCTGAGCCAATAACGGCAACATCGTATGAATTCATAATGTGTGTTTTGTTTTGCGAATGCAAATGTAATTAAATGCTCAATTTATTAGATTATAAGAGTCGTAATTTTTAATTGAAAGTTTCATATTAATTTACCTAGTTTTGCGGTATGATTAAAGAGATTCAGCTAAGAGTACCCATTTCTGAAGAAAAACACGAAGGCATTTTACTAAAAAAAGCTGCGCGTGTACTTCGGGTTGAGCCTAAAACTATCACTGGAGTAAAAGTGCTTCGGAAGTCTATCGATGCTCGTAAGGCTAAGATTATTTTTAATTATAAAGTAGCTGTTTATATCAAAGAAAAAATGCCTGAAACCTCAACGTATTCTTTTAAATACAAAGATGTTTCAAAAGCTAAAGCTGTACATATTATCGGTTTTGGTCCAGCAGGAATGTATGCAGCTTTACGTTGTATTGAACTCGGATTTAAACCCATAGTTTTAGAACGAGGTAAAAATGTACAAGATAGACGTCGTGATTTAAAAGCAATTAATCAGGATCATTTTGTGAATGAAGATTCTAATTATTGTTTTGGTGAAGGCGGTGCTGGGACCTATTCTGACGGAAAGTTATACACCCGAAGTTTAAAGCGAGGTGATGTTCGTCGAATTTTTGAAAACCTTGTGTATCATGGTGCTACCGAACAAATTCTTATTGATGCACATCCTCATATTGGAACTAATAAACTTCCGAAAGTGGTTCAGAATATTCGTGAAACGATTTTAAAACATGGTGGTGAAATTCATTTTGAAAGTCGCGTAACCGATTTTGTTGTAAAAAATAATAAACTAAATGCTATTCGATTAAAAGATGAAACCGAAATGCCTGCGGATAGAGTTATTTTAGCAACAGGACATTCGGCAAGAGACATCTATTATTTATTACATAAAAAAGAAATCGCTTTAGAAGCAAAATCATTTGCAATGGGAGTTCGTGTAGAACATCCGCAACATATTATTGATTCGATCCAATACCATTGCAAAGGAAAAAGAGACGAGTTATTACCTGCAGCTGCTTATAGTTTGGTACAGCAAGTAAAAGGCCGAGGCGTGTATTCATTCTGCATGTGTCCTGGCGGATTTATAGTTCCTGCGGCAACAGCAAATGGAGAGATTGTTGTAAATGGAATGTCTCCATCTAAAAGGAATAATTTATATGCAAATTCTGGGATTGTAGTTGAAATAAATGTAGATCAAGACCTTAGAAAATACGAAAAATTTGGAGTCTTAAAAGGGCTTGAATATCAGAAAAATTTAGAGAAATTAGCTTTTACTGCTGGAGGTAGAACTCAAACTGCTCCTGCGCAACGATTAACCGATTTCGTTGAAGGAAAACTTTCAAATACGTTGAATGATTGTTCTTATCAGCCTGGGTTAAAATCGGCTCCATTACATTCTTTATTACCTAAATTTATCGGCGGAAGATTACGCACAGGGTTTTCAGAATTTGGAAAAAAAATGAAAGGTTATTATACGGAAGAAGCTAATATTGTTGGCGTAGAATCTCGTACTTCATCGCCAGTTAGTATTCCGAGGAAAGAAAATTTAGAACATCCTCAAATTGAAGGGCTTTTTCCTTGTGGTGAAGGAGGAGGTTATGCAGGAGGAATTGTTTCAGCAGCGATGGATGGCGAACGATGCGCAGAATCTGCAATAGTAGGTTTATAATTAGCAACTTTCCATACCTGGAAAAGCTAGCATTTCACCCATTCCAACAGTAAATAACCAATTTCCATATAAGGCATGTTCAATACTTGCTAAAAATGTCGATTTCGTTTTATAATACGTATATGCAAACAATAACCCTCCAATAAATGTTAACACAAGCACTAATGTATTTCTGAAAAATAAATGCGCTAAGGAAAATAAGATTGCATTAATAAATATAAAAAGTTTTTTATTCTGAAAAAGTGACTCATAACGAGCAAAAAAGAAGGTGCGGTAAATTATCTCCTGAGGCCAAACTGAAAGCAATGTATATACCCCAAGTATTGCAATCCACATTAATGGTTTATTAATAACAACGCAGAATAATTTATTTGAATCCATTACAAAAACGTAAGCAGTTGTAATTAAAATTACACCAAGAAACAATAAGAGAATACGTTTCCAGAAAGCTTTCCAATCAATACTACTTTTAACTTTAAATGATATTTTTTCTACTCTTAAAAGAATTATTGAAATATAAATAAACCCAATAAATACTAAAGATGCTTTTATAGCAATAGGATAGGTTAACACCAAACTTATTGGCATTAAAACAAAAAGCAATAAAAGTTCGGTTGCTAAATAATATTTACTTTTCATTATACTAAAGATAAGGCGGTTGTATGTTTTACTTCACTAATCATAAAAGTACTATGCGTACTTCCAATGTGACTGATTGTAGTCAATTTTTTTACCATAAATTCTCGGAATGCTTCCATGTCTTTTACTATTACTTTTAATAGGTAGTCGTAATCACCACTAATATGATAACACTCTAGAACTTCATTTAATTGAGTTACTTCTTTTTCAAATTTAATTACATAATCTTTTGAGTGTTGCATCAATTTTATATGACAAAAAGCAACAAAACTTAAATTGACTTTCGTTTTATCTAATAAGCAAACATTCTTCTCAATAACCTTTAATCGTTCTAGTTTTTTTATACGTTCATATACAGCAGTAACTGATAAATTCAATTTTAAAGAAAGCTCTTTATTAGTTTGTTTACTATCCTCTTGAAGATAGCCTAACAGTTTTTTATCAATCCCATCTAAAGTCATATTGAAAAATTTTCTAAATGAATTTTATTAAGCAGCAATATATAGTATATTAAATTACATTTATCAATAATTATAGTTTTATTTTCTATATTACTATATATCTGTTGATTTTTATTCTACTTATAACTAATTTTGATGTATCCTTAAAAAACACAATATCATGAAATTTAAACCAGCAAATAGAATACAAGACTTACAATATTTTGGAGAATTTGGAGGCGTAAACCCTTCAATTTCAGACTCTGCAACATACACATTTTTATCGGCTAAAACGATGCTTGACACTTTTGAAGGTCATGCAGAAGGCTGTTATTTATATTCAAGACATACATCGCCAAGTAATCTTTATTTAGGAGAAGCGTTGGCAGCTATGGAAGGTACAGAAACTGCTCATGTTGCTGGTTCAGGAATGGGAGCAATTACCGCTACACTTTTACATTTTTGTGGAGCTGGAGATCATATTGTTTCAAGTAGAACTATTTATGGTGGAACCTATGCTTTCCTAAAAAATTTCACACCAAGATTTAATGTAAATACAGATTTTGTTGATATTACTAAATTAGATCTTGTAGAAGCAGCAATTAATGAAAACACAAAGGTTATTTATTGTGAATCAGTAAGTAATCCTCTTTTAGAAGTTGCAGACATAAAAGAACTAGCTAAACTTGCTAAAAAACATGGTATAAAGTTATTGGTTGACAATACTTTTTCACCGATGTCAATTTCTCCTATTGAATTAGGTGCAGATGTTGTGTTACACAGTTTAACAAAGTTTATCAATGGAACTAATGATACCATGGGAGGTGTAGTTTGTGGTTCTCAAGAATTAATTAATTCTATGCGAAGTGTAATTGATGGTTCTGCAATGCTTTTAGGTCCAGCTATGGACAGTATGCGTGCGGCTTCAATTTTAAAGAATATGCGAACGCTTCATATACGCATGAAACAACACAGTAAAAATGCTACTTATTTAGCTGAAAGATTTGAAAATCTAGGCTTAAAAACGGTATATCCTGGATTAGTTTCTCATCCAAGTCATGAAATTTTTAAAAGCATGATGAATGAAGAATATGGTTTTGGAGGAATGCTAACTATTGATGTTGGATCATTAGACAAAGCAAATGAATTAATGGAGCTTATGCAACATGAAAACTTAGGCTACTTAGCGGTAAGTTTAGGCTTTTACAAAACATTATTTTCAGCACCAGGAACTTCAACTTCTAGTGAGATTCCTGAAGATGAACAAGAAGAAATGGGACTTACTGATGGGTTAATTCGTTTTTCAATTGGTTTAGATAACGATATTGAGCGTACTTTTCAAGTAATGGTCGCTTGCATGCAAAAATTAAACATATTAGAAAAAGAAACAGTAACTGTATAGTTAGTTTAAAAAAAAACTTCTAAAATTATAGATTCGCTTTACTTTTGATTAAAGTCAAATTAATAATAAAACCCGCCTTTAAAAAGGCGGGTTTTACAGTTAATATAGATTCACATTTATTAAATTTCAAATGTATTAGCTCCAGCTGATTTAAAAATCACAGAGCCATTATCTCTATCAAACCTAACCTTAATAGACAAAACAAGAGCTCCACCAACTATTCTTTGCCTAAAATTAAAATCAAAACGATCGTTTTGACCCGTAATGTTTAAATTTTGATTTATAAGCAATATTGGATCTTTAGTTGCTGGTGATTGGTCTATCATTGTAAGATGAATTCCACTTATTGTCGCATCATTATTGATGTCTGCCAAAAAGAAAGCACTGTTAATGACGGCCCCGTCTCCATCTAAGGAAGTTGCTGAGGTCAATGGGAAGTGAAACCAATTATCAGTCCCTGCATTTTGACTGACTTTTGTCCCCCAATCTGCACATTCCATTCTTAATCCATTGTTGGTGTTTGTAAATACTTGTGTGAACTGTGGAACCAAGGAAACCCCATGACTCCAAAATCTAAATAATTCTGCCATAATTTATAATTTTAAAAATTCTTCAAAGTGGTCGATCCACTTTGATTTTTACTATAAATTAATCGGGGAGTGTTATAAAAACTATTTATTGATTTTACTGTATGTACTTTCTTTTAATGAAATAATTTCTGTTTTTAGTGATTCTATTTGTTTTTGCTGTTCTTGTATCGCATTCACTAGCACAGGAATTAATTCGGTATAACTTATACTTAGTGTTTTTTGTTCATCATCATTTACATGTACAATATTTTCAATAATACCTTGTACATCTTGTGCTATAAAGCCTAATGATTCTTGTTTTTGATTGTCTCTATTTTTCCAGAAATATTGTTTTGGCTGTAACTGAAGCACTTCTTTTAAACCGTAGTCTAAATCTTCAATATTACGTTTTAAGCGTCTATCACTACTATGTACTAAAGCGCCTCCTGCCCAAACATCGCCTCCTGTTTGATTTAAAAACAAGGTAGAATTAGCGCCATTGAATCTAGTAATAATTTCATTTTGATCAATCACCATATTTTGCCCCGCTAAATCCCCAACAACTATATAACCAGAATTGGTAGCTAAACTCGCATCAACTCCTTCAGCTATATGTAATGTGGTATTAGGCGTCGCAGTACCAATACCAATTCGATCTGTACTGGCATCTACATAAAACAGATTTGAACTGTTATCTCCACTAATTTGAAAATCTGTATCTAATTGTAACACATTAAAAGCAGTTGTTCCCGCCCCATAAATAAAGTGTTGAGCATTTCCTCCATTATTTACAGTAAAAGCACCATCATCCCCAATATTAAATAAACCTGCGACAGTTGTTCCTATTGTACTATTTTGCTTCCAATAGGTAGCTCCTCCAAAATAAGTACTTCCAGTATCTCTAACTTCAAAATGATTAGTACCTGTTCCAACGGGATTACTTACTTGAAATGAACCATTTATTCTAAAAATATTTGTATCAAATTCACCATAGACAAGTGCATTATTAGCATTAGCATTAGAGTTTTCTATATAGAGTTTATTATTCCCAGATTCATTATAACCTGAGTTATAACCTATAAAAACATTATTACTTCCAGAACCTGAAGAATGACCTGCGTGAGCACCAATTGCCGTATTATTATTTCCACTATTTCCATAAAGAGCACGCAGTCCTAATGAACTATTTTCAGTTCCAGTATAATTAAAAAATTGTGAATGACTACCTATAGCTACATTATTGCTTCCAGAGGTTCTATTAGTCATTGCATAATTACCTAATGCTACATTTGAAGAACCACTTGTTATATCCTCTAAAGCTAAATCTCCAATGGCCACATTATTACTACCTGTTGTGAGTAACGATAATGTGTTTCTTCCCATACTGATATTTCCTGTATTTGTGTCTGATGTAGCTGTACCAGCATTAACACCTATGTAGATAGAATTGCTAGCTGTATTAGTTTTACCATCGGTAAGATCATCTATTTTTTCTGAACCAAAAGAAGTAACGTTCACCCAACTCACGTTACCTGAAGCGTTTGTTTTCAGAACTTGGTTTGCTGCACCTCTATTAGTTGGAAAAATGTATCCAGTTCCAGATGGATTTCCAACTTGTAATGTTCCATTTACTCTTAAAATATCATTATCAAATTCTCCATAGATTAAAGGTGTTGCAGTATTTGAATTATCAATATACAATCTATATGAATTCGATTCGTTGGCACCCACGTTATTACCAATAAACACACTACCATTCATAGTATAAGGCCCGCTTCCTATTCCTGTTTGTCGGCCAAGCATTGTATTATTACTTCCTGTTAAATTTCTAGCGGCAGATTCGCCTAAAATTGTATTGTTATCACCAGATACATTATCTGCAAAAGCAGTTGTACCAACAACTGTATTTCTACTGCCAACTGCATCACGTGCTGCCCAATGACCCACAGCTACATTTCCATACCCACTTGTAACTAGACCTAAACTATAGTAACCTATTGCAGTATTAGCAAATCCTGTATTGTTAGACAACATACTTACATAGCCAATAGCCGTATTTCGGTAACCACTCGTTACTCCCCCTAAAGAGTTATGTCCGACTCCCACATTAGAATTAGCCGTACCGTCATCTAATGTTCCAGAGCTTGTTCCTAAAAAGAGCGAAGTGGCATCTGTTTTACCATCGTTTAAATCGTTTATTTCTTGAGCACCTCCATCTTGTAATGTCGATAAATCTACAGTTTCATTAGTTCCTCCTTCTATACCAATAGTTAATGTTGTTCCTGAAAGACTTGAACCTGATATGTTTTGATTATCAGTTCCCATTGAAGTATTATCTACCCAACTTAAATTCCCAGACCCATTGGTTTGTAATACTTGATTCAATGTACCTCGACTACTAGGTAAAATATAACTATTTGCGGCAGTAGTACCAATAGATACTTTTCCTAAAAAATAACCAGCATAATTATTACCAGCTTTTAACACTTCAGAATATAATCCGTAATGAGTTCCTCCAGCATTGTCATAAATTTTATTGTAATTAGCATATTTATCTCCAGTTCCTGTACCTGCTCCTGCACCATTTCCAACTAAATTATAATTAGCATAATTATCTCCATCTCCAGCGCCAACCATAAAATTATATGTTCCATATATCATCCCTGAATTTGCAGTTCCTACAATGTTTTTAACTCCATAAGCCTCTCCTGAAGCATATGTAGTTACCGTATTTTCAATTCCATAAGCTAAACCAACATTACTAGTAGATATAGAGTTGGAAATTCCATATCTATTACCTGTTCCTAGACCATTAATAGCATTAAAAACACCATGATGTTCCCCTGAACCACTCGCTACATTTTCATTATATACGTTATACTGATTTCCTGTTCCATAACTATTAAGATAATTGAAGTTTCCATAAACCAAACCATCACCATCTCCTGTGACACGACTGTGCACCCCATATTTTTCAGCATCACTGGTATTCGAAATATTTGTATAAAATCCTCTTTGAATTCCAGTACCTGCACCACTCAATAAATTATAGCTTCCAGTATGTTCTCCAGATCCACTACCACTAATTCTACTATGAACTCCGTATTTGTACCCTTCACTATTTGAGTCTACCCAATTACGAACACCATAGTGAATTCCAGAACCTGTCATAGTACCAATAATTTCATTATGAGTACCGTATCTTTGCCCAAAGCCAGTACCTGTAAGTTTATTATATACCCCATAATGACTATTATTTCTAATATTTGAAATTAAATTATAGGTAGCAAATTGAGCACCTACTCCAACACCAGACATTTCAGTATACACTCCATAATGATGTGCCAAACCATTACTCGACATATCATTATATTGAGCATAATGTATTCCATTACCAGAATTGTTTAGACTGATATAATTTCCATACTTAGGATCATCATCTAATACATTTAGATCTATATTTAGCCCTCTTTCACCAGAATTACTTTCAATATCGAGTGTATATGAAGCTGTGTTTTTACCAATAGCTACTTTACCCATTGTATAGAGGTCATCATTAATACTTGTAGATGGATTTGATGTACCTATTTTATAAAAATCATGGTCTTTTACACCAGAGAATACAATCCATGCTGTAGTACTTTCGTCCCAATAATAAAAACCTTTTGCCTCAGTACCATCTCCAGTTACATAGACCATCATACCATCTTGTGCAGCGGTTGGATTTGTGCTTGGAAATTCATCGATTTTAGGTATTATAATACCATCTGTATTTGAGGGCGTGCTTTGATTGGTAGATTTAATCTCTAGTTGGGCATTGGGAGTTACTGTGCCAATACCCACCTGAGAAAGGGCAAAAAAAGGAATCATTATAAAAATAACGAATAGGGATACGTTGAATGTTTTCATGATCTTAATTTTAATAGTGAATTAAAACTAAGGTTTCATATCAGGTTTTTTTTATGCGAACTATTACAAAGAAGAAATGAGGAGTTGTTACCTATTCTGAATGAGTAGTTAACATTTTAGAATATTATTCAAAAATTGTAAGAAGTGCTTCTTTTCTACTTCTACTTACACTTAATGATTTTTTATCGTCCATTACTACATACCCGCCATCACCACGAATATATTTTTCAATTTTTTGAAGATTAATTAAATACGAATGATGAATGCGTAAGAACCCTGAACCTTCCAACATCAATTCAATTTCTTTTAAAGTTCTACTCACCAGTAATTTTTTATTATTAATTAGATGAATATTAGTATAGTTACTATCTGAAATGCAATACATTATTTCTTTAATCTTTACAAAATACAAGCCCTCTTGTGTAGGTACAGCAATACGTTCTTTTATATGCTTTTTAGTATTTAGAGAATCATATAATATTTCCATTTGCTCAGGAAGTAAATTTGGTTTCTTTTTCTCTTGCATCTTTTTTACTGCTGAAACCAAACCTTCTTTATCTATTGGCTTCAATAAATAATCGATTGCACTTGCCTGAAAAGCTTTAAGAGCAAACTCATCATAAGCAGTTGTGAAAATCACTTCAAGACTAATATTTTGAATATTTTTAAGAAACTCGAAACCATTCATTTCAGGCATTTCAATATCTAAAAAAACTAAATCAATTTTATTTGTTTTAACATACTCTAATGCCAAATTTGGAGAATTAAAAGAAGCTACAACATCTACTTCAATGCAATATTTTTCTAGCTGCCATTTCAATGTATCTATACAATGTTGTTCATCATCTAATATGACACTTCTAATTTTCATATCCCTATTTTTATAATCACTTTTGTTCCTAAACTATTATTATTTGAATCTATTAAATCTATTACTTCAACATGAGAAGTTTCATTTGTAGAATTTATTGAATTTTTTAAACGTTCACTTGTAATATTCATTCCATACGATTTTCTCTTTTCTGCACTTTTACTTTTTAATTGTGAAGCAGCATCTCTGCCTATTCCATTATCTTCTATAGTTACCTCAATATGATCTTCTTCTTGAGTTATATTAATATTCAACTTACCGTCACCCTCTTTTTTATGCATTAAGCCGTGCCAAATACTATTTTCAACATAGGGCTGAATAATTAATGGAGGAATCTCTAAATAATCTATTTCGACGTTGGGTTGTATGTCAATTGAATAATCAAACTTATTATTAAAGCGTAATGCTTCTAATTCGATATACAATTTAAGAGTTTCAATTTCATTACCTAGGGTAACTTTTGGTTCTTTTGAATTATTTAATACTCTTCTTATTAATTTTGAAAATTTTGATAAGTATTCAGTAGCCTGTTCTTGTTCATTTTTAATAATAAAACTATTTATTGAGTTTAGACAATTAAATAAAAAATGAGGGTTCATTTGTGCTCGTAATGCTTGCATTTCTGAATCTGCTAATTTCATTTGAAAACTTCGTTCCATCGATTCTTTTAAAAGCTTGTCTGTTTTAACCTTATTTTTATGCCTTGCTCTCAATAAAAATAAAATCATTAATATTAATACAGCTGCTAATAAAAAAGCGAATTGAAGCTGCTTACTTTTCTTTAATTGTATTTCATTCAGGTTTTTTTCAACATTTAATAATTCAATAGCTTTATTCTTTTTTTCTGTTTCAAACTCTAATGCTAATTTTTCGACTTCCTTTTTACTT
>JAHRWC010000427.1 GCA_019090365.1 Flavobacteriaceae bacterium | reverse complement strand
TTTTAATTTGTGGTATGAAAATTCAGGAATATTTTGGTTTAGATAATATTCTAAATTCGCTCTTTTCATTTAAAGAAAACAAAGTGTATTTAGACAAATCCCATGAAGAAAAATTGTCAATATTTATTTTGGCTGGTCAGTCTAATATGGTAGGAGATGGAAATATTGAAGAATTTGATAAATCACTTAATAAAGAAGGCATTTACGTATTTGATGAAAATTATAAATGGATAATCGGAAAAGAACCTGTTTGTAGTAATAAAGTAGGGCCAAGTATCTCTTTTGCTTCAACATTAATAGAAAATAACAACAATGAACCCATTGGAATTATTAATGTTGCAAAAGGAGGGACTAGTATAGCTCAATGGTTGAAAAATGGAAATGATAACTCTTTGTATAAAGAAATGATGAAAAGAACTTTAGCTAGTTCAACTCAAGGAGAAATAAAAGGATTGTTATTTTTTCAAGGAGAAAAAGATGCTGAAGGAGGTAACACAAGTCATATTGAAAACTGGCATTTGAAATTTGAAGAATTCGTAAGTGATGTACGTCAAGACTTAAAATTAGATTCACTTCCTGTAATATTTGCTCAAATTGGAAAAGGGGATGAATTAAATTGGAATAAAGTCAAATTATCACAAGAGAAAGTAAGTATTCCATTAGTTACTATGATTAAAACTGATGATCTTGATTTTCAACCAAAGAAAATTCATTTTACAACTAATGGATATATTGAAATAGGTAGAAGGTTTGCTTTAAAATACATAGAAGAATTCAAAACTACACCTAATAAATAGTAAGGCAATATTGTAATAAACAGTTATGTATAAAGATAACTGAGTAACTTATCTAATTTATTTACTTTTTTGCAATCTGATAAAAAAACGAACTTCACATGCAGACTCTGTGGTCGGCAAATAAATAAAATTATGAATTGTTATGTTCAATTTTATTTATTAGTTTTGAAGCTAAATTAACGCTACGAAATCATAACCGAGACCATTGCACGTCATATAAAACAATATGCTTTTTAACTCAATTGACTTTGCAATTTTCTTACCAATAGTATTTGCACTCTATTGGTTTGTTGCTGCTAAAAATTTAAAATTACAAAACTTACTAATCGTTTGTGCTAGTTATGTCTTCTATGGCTGGTGGGACTGGAGGTTTTTATCTTTAATTTTATTTAGTAGTATCGTTGACTACTTAGTTGGTTTGAGATTGAATCAAGAGTCCAACCAAAAAAAAAGAAAATTACTCTTATGGACGAGTATATTAGTAAACCTTGGATTTCTAGGTTTCTTTAAATACTACAACTTTTTCTTAGACAATTTTGTAACTGCATTTTCATTCTTTGGAACAGAAATAAGTGCCAATTCTTTAAATATTATTCTACCAGTTGGAATTAGTTTCTATACTTTTCAAACATTGAGTTATACAATAGATATATATAAGCGAAAACTTGAACCTACAAAAGACTTCATTATTTTTTCTGCATTTGTAAGCTTCTTTCCGCAATTAGTTGCAGGACCAATAGAAAGGGCAACTAATTTACTACCTCAATTTTATAAAAAAAGAACTTTTCATTATGGTAAAGCAGTTGATGGATTAAGACAAATTTTGTGGGGATTATTTAAAAAAATTGTGATTGCAGATAACTCTGCACAAATAGCAAATGAAATATTTAATAATTCTTCAGATTATTCTGGTAGTACTTTAATCATAGGAGCTTTATTTTTTACATTTCAAATTTATGGTGATTTCTCTGGGTATTCAGATATAGCAATTGGAACATCAAGACTATTTGGTTTTAATTTAAAGCAGAACTTTGCATTTCCATACTTTTCAAGAGATATAGCCGAGTTTTGGAGAAGATGGCATATTTCACTTTCAACTTGGTTTAGAGATTATTTATATATTCCTTTAGGTGGTAGTAAAGGTGGTACTTGGATGAAAATTAGAAATACCTTTATTATATTTATTGTAAGTGGGTTTTGGCACGGTGCAAATTGGACTTTTATGGTTTGGGGTGCATTAAATGCTTTATATTTTCTTCCATTACTTTTACTTAATAAAAATAGAATTAATACGGGTGTTGTAGCACAGGGTAAATACTTTCCATCTCTCAAAGAATTTTTTCAAATTGTTTTTACTTTTAGTATAACAATTCTTGCATGGATATTTTTTAGGGCCGAGAATATTGGACACGCACTATCATATTTGTCAACTATATTTTCAGGTTCAATCTTAGATTTTCCAATAATAAATATTTCTAGATTGTATATACTACAGGTTTTCCTAATGATTATTTTGTTTACTATTATAGAATGGAATGGTAGAGCTTCTCAATATGCTTTAGAGAAGTTTGGTTTTCGCTGGAATAGATACCTACGTCTTTCATTATATTTTAGTATCACTTTATTTATATTTATGTTTTTAGGTGAAGAACAACAATTTATATATTTTCAATTTTAATTATGAAAATTTTTCTAAAAAAGACCGGCTCAATACTTCTCATTTTTTCTATAGGAGTATTGTCTTTTATTTTTTTAATTCATTTAATAATAAAATATAAAGCTGATTTTAATATTTCTGAAGAAAACAAATATCTGATTATGGG
>JAHRWC010000426.1 GCA_019090365.1 Flavobacteriaceae bacterium | reverse complement strand
TTATATCTGAAAGATGAAATAGCTTTTATGAATAAAAGCTATTTGGTAAATCAAAATCAATCTAGGTCCGACTTTTATGACTATATAAATGAAAGTTATAATTATCGTATTTTTGAATTTGATGGTAATGAATGTGGAGTAGAGTTTTTAGAATATTATAATTCAGAAGGAATAATACTAGAAAGAATACATTATACTTACAATAGCGAAAATTGTAGTTACGAAGCTACTTTTGAATATTCAGATTTTTCAAACGGACATAGAATTTATGATGATAAAAACGGTCATGATGCATCTACCGTCTCTGAAATTATTAGAAGAGGAGAACATCATAATACAATTGAAAACAGATTGTGGAGCACCAATAATGATGTTTCACCAAACTATTCATACAATTCGGTATATGAATACAATGAAGAGGATTACCCGGTTATGGAAACCAGAACATATTTAAATGAAAGTGTATTTGTATACACATACGAATATTATTAAAAAATAAAAGAAACTCGCTTAAGCGAATATTGCATATGGAAGAAAAAAAGTTTGATATAAATACTATAATAGGTTTTGTTTTAATAGCAGCCATATTATTATTTATGTTGTGGAAAAATCAGCCAACTCCTGAGGAGATTGAAGCTCAAAAAGCAGAGAAAGCTAAAATTGAAAAATTAGAAGAAGAAAAATTAGCTGAAGAAAAAGCGAAATCTAGTAATGATATTACTTTAGAAGAGGCTACAAAAGAAATAACAAGCGTTAATTCTGGCGATTCTCTTGCTTTAACAAAACTTCAAAGTCGCTTAGGATCTTTTGCATATTCTGGAACATTAGCTTCAGCAAAAGAGAATACTACAGTGATTGAAAACGATTTGCTATATATAACTGTAAGCAATAAGGGTGGTTATATCACTGAAGTAAAATTAAAGAATGAAACTATTTATAATGGTTCTCCAGTCTATTTAATTAAAGATGGAAACTCAACAATGAATCTTCAATTCTCTTCAGAAAATAGAGTATTAAATTCTGAAGATCTTTACTTCGAACCAACGGTTTCAAGTAATGGTGAAAATTCAGTATTATCGATGAAACTTAAAACAGCTTCAGATAAATATATTGAATATAGATATGAATTAATTCCTAATGATTATATGTTAGGATTTAGTGTAAAAACACAAGGTTTAGATAATGTAATTAATACCACCCAACCTATTTATTTAGATTGGAAATTTAAAGGATACCGCCATGCAAAAAGTATCACGTATGAAAATCGTTATTCACGTTTAACATACGAGCATGAAAATAAAGATAAGCATGATAAATTATCTCCAACAGGAGAAGATGCTGAGGTTGAGAAAGATGTAACTTGGATGAATTTTAGACAGCATTTCTTTAGTTCAATGTTACTTACAGACACTCCATTTAAAGAAGTAGCACTTAGTTCTTTTGATCTTGTTAAAGATGAAGTAATAGATACTGTTTACACAAAACAATATGGAGCTAAAATGTTATTAGCGCCAAAAAGTGGTGGAATATCTTACGATATGAATATGTATTATGGTCCAACAGACTATAAAATATTTAAAAAATATGATAGAAATCTAGATGAAGCTATGCCTTTAGGTTGGGGTATCTTTGGATGGTTGAATAAGTTTTTAGTTATTCCGTTGTTCGGATTTTTAAGTGGATTTTTACCTGCAGGAATTGCAATTATTATGTTAACTGTTTTAATCAAGTTAGCAATGTCTCCTGTTCAATATAAACAATACTTGTCTCAAGCAAAGCTTAAAGTTTTGAAACCAGAATTGGATGAGATTAAAGTAAAATTTGAAGGGAATAAAATGAAAATCCAACAAGAGACAATGAAATTGCAAAATATTGCTGGAGCAAGTCCTTTAAAAGGGTGTTTGCCGGCAATTTTACAAATTCCGGTCTTCTATGCTTTATTTACATTTTTCCCAAGTGCATTCGATTTAAGGCAAAAGAGTTTTTTATGGGCAGAAGATTTATCAAGTTTCGATTCTGTAGCTGAATTACCTTTTAATATTCCATTTTATGGTGATCACGTAAGTTTATTTCCAATATTAGCTTCTATTGCTATATTTATTTATATGATGATGACAACTGGCCAAACAATGCAACAGCAACAACAGCCAGGAATGCCAAATATGAAATTCATAATGTATCTGTCACCATTAATGATGCTGGTGTTCTTCAATAATTATGCGAGTGGATTATCTGTATACTATTTAACTTCGAATTTAATTACTATAGGAATTATGCTAGTGATTAAGAATTTTATTATTGATGAAGATAAAATTCATGCTAAGATTCAAGTAAATAAGAAAAAGCCTAAGAAACAAAATAAGTTTCAGCGAAAAATGGCTGAAATGATGGAGCAAGCAGAAGAACAGAAAAAAGCAAAAAAATAAAAATTTGAAACTCCCGTCTGGGAGTTTCTTGATTATATTAGAAACTTTAGAGTTATGAGATTAACATTTATTCTTTTATCAGTATTAATTTTCGTTTCATGTCAGCCAACTGAAAAGAAAAAAATAGGTGAGGTTTCTTATAAAGGTGCAATGAAAAAAATTATGTCTGGTGACATAACAGCAAAAGCAGATTTACTTAACTTTAAGGACACTCAAAATTTTTATGCTTTAGGAGCTTTAGAAAACCTTAAAGGAGAGATTCAAGTTTTTAACAGTGAATCTTTTAATACTTCTGTAAAAAATAATTCATTGAGTTATGATAAAACATTATCCCAGAAAGCTGCATTATTAGTTTATGCAGAAGTTCCTGAGTGGAGAAAATTTAATATACCAAAAGGAGTTGCTACCGAAAAACAATTCGAAGCGTATTTATTAAAAGTTGCATCAGAAAATAATATTGATGTCGAATCTCCTTTTCCATTTCTTTTAAATGGAATTATCCAATCGTATAGATGGCATGTAATTAATTGGAGAAAAGGAGATACAATACACACTCACAAAAAACATAAAACCTCTGGGCTTTACGGTACGATTAATGATAGAGAGGTAGATATACTAGGGTTTTACTCAAACAAACATCATGGTATTTTTACACATCATGAAACAAATTTTCATATGCATGTAAAAACAGATGGAAATGGAGTTTCAGGGCATGTGGATGAGTTTACTGTATCTGAAGGTATGTTTTTAATGTTGCCTAAAATATAGGATATCATTTATTCGTTATAGTTTAATATTATTTTTGATAGAAATGAAATTAATAAGTTTTCTTAGCTTTTTTATAATAGCATCAAGTGTTTTTGCTCAAGGAGAAATCAATCAATTTGACACTAACAATAAACGTCATGGAGTTTGGAAAAAATACCATGAAAACTCTAGGCAAATACGCTATGAAGGTCAGTTTAAACACGGAAAAGAAGTAGGTGTTTTTAAATACTATTGTAGTGATTGTGAAGACCAACCTATGGTTATTAGAACTTTTAATGAATCTAATAACATTGCTCAAGTTCAATATTTTACTCAAAAAGGAAAATTAGTAAGTGAGGGTAAAATGGAAAGGAAAAATAAAATAGGGGAATGGCTTTATTTTCAGAAGAAATCAAAGAATATAATGACTAGAGAGTTTTATGAAGAAGGAAAATTAGATGGCTTTAGGAAAACATATTATATAAATAATAAAGTTACTCAAGAGACACATTATAAAAAAGGATTGAAAGAAGGAGAAGAAAATTATTATTCCTTAGAAGGAGTACTTTTAAAAAAATTACTAAATGTAAATGATCAATTACATGGCAAAGCTTATTATTATGATGCTGGTGGAAATGTAATTATTGATGGTAATTATAAAAATGGTAAGAAACATGGTGTTTGGAAGTATTTTAAAAATGGAAAATTAGTTTTAGAAGAAACCTACCCCAAGCCTAAAAAGTAAATTATAAAAAAAGAGCCCTTAATTTTATTTAAGAACTCTTTTCTGAAAAAACAATAATCAATCAAACAAGCTTATTATTTCTTTTATAGAGGAGGTAATATCACTTTATCAATTGCATGAATAACTCCGTTTAATGCTTGTACATCAACTGCTATAATATTGCTTATTCTATTGTTAGCATCTGTAATTGTAGCACCTCCAGTAACATTAATAGTTATATTTCCACCTAATGTCTCAACAATCATATTATCAGTTAAACTTGAGGATTGTACATTGGCACCTGCAATAGCATGGTGATCTAAAGTAGCCTTTAAAACAGGCTCTGAAATATCTGATAATCCAGAAGCACCTAACTCATTTAACAAATCACCAAAGGCATCATTTGTTGGAGCGAAAACCGTAAAAGGAGCAGGACTTGTTCCATTTGGAGTTGATAAGGTAGTTACATAATCAAAAGTTAAATCATTTCTAGTTAATGCAGCTACTAATGTCTCAAATGTTGGATCTGCTAATGCAAAGTCTACAACTGTAGGTAATCCAATTACAGCATCAACAATATGAATCACTCCATTAGAAGCATTAATATCTGCTTGTGATACTGATGAAACATTATTTAATCTAACCCCATTAGAAGTATTGATATAAATACTTAAATTCTCACCCGATGCTGTTGTAGCGAGAGTATTTCCATACGATGTAGATAAGTCTCCAGACATTAGCTCACCAGAAATTACATGGTTGAGTAATATTTGTGTTAATACATCTGTAGGGACATCCGATAATTGATTAAAACCGTTTGCGGTAAGAAATGCATTAAATGCAGCATCTGTAGGTGCAAATACGGTAAATGGGCCTTCTCCATTAAGAGTTTCTGCTAAACCAGCAATTTGAAGTGCTGCAACTAATGTAGAAAAGCTTTCATTTCCAATAGCAATTTCAGTAATCGTCTGTTCTTGAACTGTTGCAGTGTTATCATCATCATTACTACATGAAGTCAATGAGATAAGCAATACTAAAGCAAGACTAATTCTTTTTATTTGTTTTGTGTAATTCATAGTTTATGTTTTTATAAAATTATTGTTCAACAAAAATATAAAAAGATTAAACATAAAACAATATTTTGTTTAATAAAATTATGTTAAAGTTAAACAAAATATATTCTTGATATATTTGAAAGTCTTTAATGAATATAAATCTTGAACAAAAAATGTATCTTTGCACCTCTTAAATTAATGTATGAAAAAACGTGTTGTCGTTGGACTTTCTGGAGGTGTAGATTCTAGTGTTGCTGCTTATTTATTAAAGGAGCAGGGGTACGAGGTTATTGGCTTGTTTATGAAAAATTGGCATGATGATTCTGTAACTATATCTAACGAATGTCCTTGGTTAG
>JAHRWC010000425.1 GCA_019090365.1 Flavobacteriaceae bacterium | reverse complement strand
GCGTCATCAATTAACACAAAACTTCCTGTAATTCTATTGTCTCTATATTCATCTATCATTAATGGACGAGTAGTTCTAATAGTAACTCTAGAAATGTCATTCATTTGTAATTGCTTGTCCTCTTCATTTCTACTATATGTATTAACATCAATTTTATAAAGGACTTCCTTAATCATTGCTTTTTGATTATTTGTAGTATGCATAATCGTGTATTTTGCACGATCGCGAGCTGGTGAATTATTCAACCAACATAACATAGCATCAAATTCTTGCTTTGTTTCAGGCTTATTGTGAGTTTTCACAATCATATCACCTCTACTAATATCTATATCATCTTCTAAAGTAATTGAAACAGACATTGGAGCAAAAGCTTCTTCAACTTCTCCTTCAAATGTGTCAATCGTTTTAATTTTAGAAGTAAAACCTGAAGGTAACACTGTTACTTCATCATTTGGTCTTAAAATACCACTTGCAACTCTACCTGCATATCCTCTGTAATCAATAAAACCTTCGCTTTGAGGTCTTAATACTGTTTGAACTGGGAAACGTGCATCAATCTTATTAATATCACTACTAATATGCATATTTTCTAGTGTATGTAATAATGGAGCTCCTTGAAACCAATCCATATTTTCTGATTGATTTACAACATTGTCACCATTTAATGCACTCATTGGTAAAAAACGAACATCTTTTACTAATAACTTTGAAGAAAACTCTTCAAATTGATTAATGATGTCATTATATACCTCTTCAGAATAATCCACTAAATCCATTTTATTTATACAAACAATAAGGTGCGGTATTTGTAATAGTGAAGCAATAAATGAATGACGCTTAGTTTGTTCTATAACACCATGTCTAGCATCAATTAAAACAAGAGCTACATTGGCTGTAGAAGCACCAGTAACCATGTTTCTAGTATATTGAATATGGCCAGGTGTATCTGCAATAATAAATTTACGTTTTGGAGTAGTAAAATATCTGTACGCTACATCAATAGTAATTCCTTGTTCTCTTTCATCTCTAAGTCCATCTGTAAATAAAGCTAAATCTACTCCATCATGCCCTTTCTTTTTACTTGTATCTTCAATCGCTTGAAGTTGATCTTCAAATATTGATTTAGAGTCGTATAATAATCTTCCTATTAAAGTACTTTTACCATCATCAACACTTCCAGCTGTAGTGAAGCGTAATAATTGATTGTTATCTATTTGCATTTTTTCTTTTTAAATAAATTATTAAAAGTACCCTTGACGTTTTCTATCTTCCATTGCACTTTCTGAGCGCTTATCGTCTGAACGATCTCCTCTTTCAGTTTTACGCATTGTTGATACTTCATTAGCAATTTTCTCTAAAGTATCAGCTTCAGACTCAATTCCTCCTGTAATAGTAATGTCACCTAATGTTCTAAATCTAATTTTTTTAGATTCAATTTTTTCTCCCTCTTCTAATTTTAGATGGTCAGAAACAGGTATCCATGAATTGCTTCTCCAAACAACATCTCTTTGATGAGCGTAGTAAAGTGAAGGAATTGATATATTTTCTCTTTTAATATAATTCCAAACATCCATTTCAGTCCAGTTACTTATAGGAAATGCTCTAAAATGTTCACCTTCGAAGTGTTTCCCATTCAAAATATTCCATAATTCTGGGCGTTGATTTTTTGGATCCCATTGACCAAAATCATCTCTATGTGAAAAGAAACGTTCTTTCGCTCTTGCCTTTTCTTCATCTCGTCTTCCTCCACCAATCGCACAATCTACTTTATTCGTTTCAATTGCATCTAATAACGTAGTTATTTGTAGTGCATTACGAGTAGCATTTTTACCTTTTTCTTCAGCAACACGTCCTTGATCTATTGATTCTTGAACTGAACCTACAATAAGTCGAGCACCTAAATCATTTATCAAATCATCTCTAAACTGTATAGTTTCAGGAAAATTATGGCCTGTATCTACGTGCATTAAAGGAAACGGAATTTTTGAAGGATAAAATGCTTTTTGGGCTAAATGGGTTACTAATATAGAATCTTTTCCTCCAGAAAATAAAATAACTGGATTTTGAAATTGAGCCCATACTTCTCTAAGAATGTATATAGCTTCAGACTCCAATTCATCTAAATAATTTAAATAATATTTACTCATTATTTATAAGTATAATTTGGGTTTTATTTTCTTCAATATAATTTCTACTGCTTCTTCTACTGATGTTTGAGTTGTATCAATTCTAACATCAGGGTTTTCAGGAGCTTCATAAGGAGCATTAATTCCAGTAAAGTCTTTTATTAAACCTTTTCTGGCTTTTGCATATAATCCTTTTACATCTCTTCGCTCACATTCTTCTACAGAAGTATCAATAAAAATTTCGACAAAGTTAACATCTTTGACAGTATTTTTAATAATTTCTCTGTCCTTTTTATATGGAGATACAAAAGCTGCTAAAACTACCAAGCCCGAATCAACAAATAAATTGGCCACTTCACCGATTCTTCTTATGTTTTCTTTCCTGTCTTCAGGTGAAAATGTTAAATCTTTATTGATTCCTTTTCTAACATTATCACCATCTAAAGTATATGTATGTACTCCTTTATTAAACAAAGTTTGCTCTACTGCATTTGCTATTGTTGATTTCCCTGAACCTGAAAGTCCAGTAAACCACATTAAAAAAGAGTTATGATTTTTAATTTTAGTTCTATTTTCTTTTGAAACATTAAAAGAATGAGGGATAATATTTTCTTGCATTTAATTTCTTTTAAATTTAAAAAAATTTCTGATTCTACCAATTGGTAGTTTTAACCAAAGTCTTTCGTGAATATAATACAAAATAAACTTAGAGAATAATTCAGTTAATGCAACATATAAAGCTATTTCATCGAATGATTCTAAAATAAATCCAGATATAATAAAGGTCATAGAAGTTGCTACCAATCTCCATGATATCGATTTATATAAAATCAATTTAGATGTGACTTGTTTCCCTCTAAATATTTTTTGCCAAACACGTTCGTGAAAATAATAGACAGCTAATTTTATAAAAAATTCGTAAAAACCTATCTTTATAGCACTTTCAATGCTACAATTCCCTGTTAAACAAGTAACTAATAATACAACAAGTATGGTGTCTGTAGTGGCTATTATGCGCCATGAAACACCTTTTATTAAACTCCTAAGATGAGATTCTTGTTTATATTGTGACATACTTTATTATCTGTTTGACACTAAAAACCAAGGGTTTAATAAGTTTTCTTTGTTGTAAAGTAAAGGTGTGTTTTCAGGTAATTTATTTACAGAAACACCAGCAGCCATACAAATTGCTTGACCCGCTGCAGTATCCCATTCCATTGTTGGTGCGTATCTTGGATATATATCAGCTTTTCCTTCTGCTACTAAACAAAATTTTAAAGAACTCCCTTTCGATACAATTTCTACTTCTTCATTTTGTTCTATTTCTGAAATAAATGCTTTAGTTTCATCATTTAAATGAGAACGACTACCAACGATTCTTGCTTTATTTCCATCAGGAATTGCTTTTATTTCTGCAGCCATTTCAAGTACATCTTCTATAGATGTATCATGTGAATCTAAATTTGCTTTAAAAGAATTAGAACAACCTTCTGTTGCATAGTAAAGTGTTTTTGAAACAGGAACATAAATAACTCCCATTACCGGAACTCCATCTTCTACTAATGCAATGTTTACAGTAAACTCGCCATTGCGCTTAATAAACTCCTTAGTTCCATCTACGGGATCAACAATCCAGCAACGTTTCCAAGTTTTTCTAACAGAATAATCTATTTGTTTATTCTCCTCACTGATTATTGGGATCTCTGTTGATTCAATAAATGAATTAATAACATCATTAGCATTTTTATCTGCTCTTGTTAAGGGAGAATCATCGTTTTTAATTTCTACTTCAAAATCATTAGAATTATAGACTTTCATAATGGCTTCACCAGCCTTTAAAGATGCTTCTATGGCTATATTCAATAAATTCAAAATATAATATTTTAGGTTAAAAAATTATGCTTTTTTCCAAGCTTTTTTAAATTTAATATAAAACTCAATACTTAGCCCATAAAGAATAGCTAATACTAATCCCATGATGGTATAAATAATAATTGTTTTAAAACT
>JAHRWC010000424.1 GCA_019090365.1 Flavobacteriaceae bacterium | reverse complement strand
GTCTAATAATCAAAAAACGTAATTCATGAAAAACACTATAACTCTTTTACTATGTATTTTAGTAATTAATCTTAGCTATTCACAAACTTTAAATGAAGAAGGTATAACAAAAGCCTGTATGAATTATCTTGAAGGTTTTTATGAAGGTGATTCAGATAAATTAATAGCATCCTTACAACCAAACTTAAATAAATTTGGTTTTTGGAAAGATGAAGATGCTGATAGTTACAGGCAAGTAAATCATATGTCATTTGATGCTGCTTTAGCATTTGCTAAAAACGTTAAGGAGAAAAAAGAATTTCCTGCAGATGATGCACCAAAAAAAGTAGAAATTTTAGATTTCAGTAATACAATTGCAGCAGCAAAAGTTACTGCATGGTGGGGAATTGATTATATGTTGCTCTCTAAACGTGGCGATAAATGGATGATTGAGCAAGTTATTTGGGAAGGTCCACATGAAAAATAAATATCATTTAAAATAAAAAAGTCAGCTATAACAGTTGCCTTTTTTATTTTATATGCGTTTTTTTATACAAATAATGGTCTGTCGGACATAAGCGTATTTATTTTTTCAGCAACTCCTTCAAGCACATTTTCGTCTTCGTAGTTGTTAATGACTTCATCAATCAATGCTACGATGCCTTCCATTTCGCCTTCTTTCAATCCTCTTGTTGTAATAGCTGGTGTTCCTATACGAATTCCTGAAGTCACAAATGGACTCTTGTCATCAAAAGGAACCATATTTTTATTTACTGTAATATCAGCTTTTCCTAAAGCTTCTTCAGCTTGCTTTCCAGTAATGTTTTTATTGCGAAGGTCAATCAGCATCATGTGGTTATCTGTTCCTCCTGAAATCACTTTATACCCTTTATTCACAAAAGCTTCTGCCATTACTGAAGCATTTTTCTTTACTTGAATCATATAATGCAAAAAAGAATCGGTTAAAGCTTCACCAAAAGCAATTGCTTTCGCTGCAATTACATGTTCTAAAGGACCACCTTGATTTCCAGGAAAGATTCCACTATTTAAAAGTGAAGACATTTTTTTAAGATTTCCATTTTTTAATTTTAATCCGAAAGGGTTTTCA
Source organism: Flavobacteriaceae bacterium (assembly GCA_019090365.1). Classification (GTDB taxonomy): domain Bacteria; phylum Bacteroidota; class Bacteroidia; order Flavobacteriales; family Flavobacteriaceae; genus Marifrigoribacter. The sequence goes on along the minus strand of JAHRWC010000424.1, from coordinate 4,085 downwards.
AAATCTTTCCCCATTAAAATCATTCCACCTCTTGGTCCACGTAATGTTTTATGTGTTGTTGTAGTAATTACATGACAATGAGGAACAGGATCACTTATGATTCCTTTTGCTATTAAACCTGCAGGATGTGAAATATCTGCCAATAGAATAGCTCCTACTTTATCTGCAATTTCTCTAAAACGTTTATAATTAATATCTCTTGAATAGGCTGAAGCTCCAGCAATAATCATTTTAGGTTGTGCTTCAATAGCAATTTCTTCAATCGTATCGTAATTCAACATTCCTGTTGATTCCTCTACTCCATAAAACACTGGATTGTACAATTTTCCTGAAAAATTAACTGGAGAGCCATGAGTTAAATGTCCACCATGAGATAAATCAAACCCAAGAAAGGTATCACCTGGATTTAAACACGCTGCAAAAACAGCAGTATTTGCCTGAGAACCACTATGAGGTTGAACATTTACATATTCAGCGCCAAAAAGCGTTTTAGCTCTATCTATCGCTAATTGTTCTACTTCATCAACAATTTCGCATCCTCCATAATATCTTTTTCCAGGATATCCTTCAGCATATTTATTGGTTAAAACAGAACCGGTTGCTTCACGTACTTGATCACTTACAAAGTTTTCAGAAGCTATTAATTCTAATCCGTTTATTTGTCTTTGATTTTCAGCTTCAATCAACTCAAAAATCTGTTCATCTCTATTCATAAATAAAAAATTGAAAAATTCAGCATCAAAAATACAAAAAGCATTCAGTTAGTATTACAAAAATTATATATTTGATGAAGATTTTACTAACATATTAAAAATACATATATGCCACTTACTGCAAACGATCCCTCAAGAAGAACTTGGCTTGAAACTTCAGCAAATACAGATTTCCCTATTCAGAATATTCCTTTTGGAGTTTTTTTAACAAGAGATGATATAATTACTATAGGAACAAGAATTGGAGATTTAGCAATCGATTTAGGTGCTTTACATCAATTAGGATACTTTGAAGGTATCGAATTGACTGACGATATTTTTCTTCAGGATAGTTTAAATGATTTTATAAGTGATGGTAAAAAGACTTGGAGGTTAGTACGTAATAGAATTTCAGATATTTTCCTTGAAGGAAATTCTAAACTACGAGACAATGCAGCACATAAAGAGCAAATCATTTTCACACTTGATGAAATTGAAATGCAACTTCCTGTTAATGTAGGTGATTATACAGATTTTTATGCGAGTAAAGAACATGCTACTAATGTTGGATCATTATTTAGAGATCCTGAAAATGCTTTATTACCAAACTGGCTTCGTATCCCAATTGGATATCACGGAAGAAGTTCTTCTATAATTCCTTCTGGAACTCCAATTAGAAGACCTGTTGGACAATCAAAACCAGGAGATGATGGAATTCCAGGATTTGGACCTTCTAAATTGGTAGATTTTGAATTAGAAATGGCTTTTATTACTACAGATGCTAATCATATAGGACAAAGTGTTTCTATTAATGAAGCTGAAGACTATATATTTGGATTAGTTTTATTTAATGATTGGAGTGCTAGAGATATTCAAGCATGGGAATATGTTCCTCTTGGACCTTTCTTAGGAAAAAACTTTGCTTCTACAATTTCACCATGGATAGTAACATTAGATGCTTTAGAGCCATTTAGAACAAACGGTCCTGCACAAGATCCTGAACCATTACCTTACTTACATCATGGTAACAACAAAAACTTTGATATAAAATTACAAGTAGGAATTCAACCAGAAAACGCAGAAGAAACTGTAGTTGCCAATTCTAACTTTAAATATATGTATTGGTCAATGGCACAACAATTAACACATCATACTGTAAATGGTTGTAATGTTAGATCTGGAGATATGATGGGTAGTGGAACTATTTCAGGACCTACAAAAGACTCGTATGGATCTATGTTAGAATTATCGTGGAGAGGACAAAATCCATTAACATTGAAAGATGGTTCTCAACGAAAATTCATTAATGACAATGATACAGTTATCATGCGCGCTTACAGTGAAAAAGACGGTTTACGAATTGGATTTGGAGAATGTGTTGGAAAAGTTCTTCCTTCAGATTATTAAGCTTGGCATCACAATTGTATTTTGTCTATACCAAATAGACATCTTATGAAAAAAATTATACTCTTATTAAGTAGCATACTATTTCTAGTAAGTTGTAGTAGTGTGAAGCGTAACCAGAATTTTATTTCGGAAGGTGATTATAACCGTGCTATTGATTTAGCTGTTAAAAAACTTCAGAAAAATAAAACTTCTAGTAAATTCGATGAACATATCGTTTTATTAGAAGATGCCTATAAAAAAGCGGTACAAAGTGATCAGAAAAGAGCTCGGTTTTTAGAGAAAACTAATGATCCATTTAATTATAGAGAAATTTACTTTACCTATTCTGGCTTAGAGGAAAGACAAGATCTTATTCGTCCATTGCTTCCACTTTATAGTAATTCTTTAAAAAGAAATACTAAATTTAAAATGGTTGATTATAGTTCTGACTTAATCAGTGCAAAAGATAATTTTGTAGCGCATCTATATGATGAAGGCAATCGTTTTATGGGTTATAATACAATTATGGATTATCGCAAAGCATATACTCATTTTTGTGAAGTAATTGATATTAAGCCTAATTACAAAGACAGTAAGCAACTTTTAGAAGAAGTTCATTTTAAAGGAACTGACTTTGTTTTTGTTTCACTTCAGAATCATAGTGGACAAATTATCCCTTTTAGATTAGAAAAAGATTTATTGAATTTCAATACCTACGGTTTAGATACTTTTTGGACTGAATACCATAGTGAGATACAATCAAACATTGAGTATAGCTTCGGAATTGATTTAAATTTTAGGTCTATTGATATTTCTCCTGAGCGTATTTTTGAAGAAACCTTTACACGCACTAAACGTATAAAAGATGGGTGGGAATACAAGCGTGATCGCAATGGAAACATTATCAAGGATGAAAATGGTAATCCTATAAAAATTGATGTTTTTAAAACAGTTAGGGCTCATATTACTATAACTACTCAAACAAAATCTACTTTGGTTACTGGAGAAGTATTTTATAGTGATTTTAGAACGCGTAGAACGTTGAATCGATTTCCTTTAAGTAGTGAATTTATCTTTGAACATCTTTATGCTGAATACCGAGGAGATAAACGAGCGTTAACTTCAGATGATCTAGACTTAATAAGTAATCATTTTGAATATTTTCCTAGCAATGAACAAATGGTGTTTGATGCTGGTGAGGATATTAAAATTCAGTTAAAAGAAATTTTAGAAGAAAATTCGCTTAGATAAATTGTTCTAGGTTGATTGAATTTATTTCATAGTGTGAAGCATGAGCTACTGTCTCTGTATTCTTTATCACAATAAGTTGCGGGCTTTGATGCATTACTTGAAACTTATACCCTATTTCATTTGAAATATCTCTAAAGTTCAATAAATCTAAATAATAAAGTTTAAGATTTTCTGCTTCAATTGTATAATTACTTTCAAATTGATTAATTACCATTCGGCTTATTCCACATCGAGTAGAATGTTTGAATATTGCAATTGGTTTTGATTTAGATTCTTCAAGAATTTGATCTAATTGGTTAATTGAATTAAGCTGATTCCAAGGAATTACTTTTTTTTCATCTGAAGAAGTTTCATTCGAACCAAATATCTTATTTAAAATACCCATATTTATTTTTCCAATTAGTAGCAAAAATACGAATTACTTACATCAAAAATAATATCAAATAAAAAACCTGCCTATTTCCCAATTAATAGACAGGTTTTTGGGGCATTCTAGCATAAGAACACAAAGTTGTTATTTATTTTCTAAGGCAATTATTCTGGCTTCCAGCTTTTTTAATTCTGAAACTTCTTCTTTTAATGAGGCAATTTCTTTTTGTTGCTCTTGTATTGTTTTTATTGCTAAAACACCAAAGGCATCGTAACGCAAAGTGAGAAATGAATCCCCTTGTTCGTTTTTCTTTTCAGAAACTAATTCAGGAAATAACTTTTGAACTTCTTGAGCAATAAATCCATTTTGATTTCTATTTGTTAGAT
>JAHRWC010000423.1 GCA_019090365.1 Flavobacteriaceae bacterium | reverse complement strand
TGACTCCGTATGCGTATCTATATTAATTTCTTTATCACGAACTTTAAATGTATAGACAGGTTGTTTATATCGGTTTACTTTTTCATCCCATGCTGTAATTACTTCCCAATTGTAAGGGTCTAGATTTAATTTTACACGATCAAATTCAGCTAAAAGAAGTTTTATAAGTTCTTTATTTTCTTCGGAAGAATTAGAAGTAATTCCTGATTTTTCAAGAATAGGTTTTTCATCTGAAACAGATTCTAATGTTTTGTAGATTCCGTATAATTTTTGAGCTACTTCTACTTGGGTATCTACACTTTTATCATAGCCTCTATTGTTTTCAGAAATTTCTGAAAGATATCTTGTTCGTGCTGGTGGAATCACAAATATTTTTTCAGACATTTCATCTGAAACTGTAAACGTTGATATTAAATCCGTTTTTGTTTTCTCAACCAATTTATCCATGATAGCACTATACAAAGTGTTCATTCCTGGATCATTGAATTGTGATGCAATGGTTCCATAAACAGGCAAATCATCTTGATGAACATCCCAAAGGTTATTGTTACGCATGTATTGCTTTTTCACATCGCGCAAGGCATCTAAGGATCCTCTTTTATCAAATTTATTGATCGCAACTAAATCTGCAAAATCAAGCATGTCGATTTTCTCTAATTGAGTTGCAGCACCAAATTCTGGTGTCATTACATACAATGAAACATCGCTATGTTCAAGAATTTCGGTGTCACTTTGACCAATTCCTGAAGTTTCTAAAATAATGATATCGTATTGAGCAGCTTTTAAAACTTCAATCGCTTCAGAAACATATTTAGACAAAGCCAAATTGCTTTGACGCGTTGCTAAACTACGCATATACACTCGGGGTGAATTGATTGCGTTCATTCTAATTCTATCACCTAATAGTGCTCCTCCTGTTTTTCTTTTTGAAGGGTCAACAGAAATAATCCCAATTGTTTTTTTTGGAAAATCTATTAAAAAACGACGAACAAGCTCATCTACTAATGAAGATTTTCCAGCTCCACCAGTTCCCGTAATTCCTAAAACAGGTGTTTGTGAAGTTTCATTTTTCTTATATATTTCTTGTAAAGCATCTTTCGCTACTTCTGGAAAGTTTTCTGCAGAAGATATTACTCTTGCGATTGCACCAGCTTCTTTTTCAGCTAATTTATTTACTTCACCATTTAAAGAATCACCAATTGGAAAGTCAGAAGTTTCAACCAAATCGTTGATCATTCCTTGCAACCCTAATTCTCTTCCATCATCTGGAGAATAAATTCGAGTAATTCCGTACTCCATCAAATCTTTAATTTCCGAAGGAAGAATTACTCCACCTCCACCTCCAAAGATTTTAATATGAGAAGCTCCTTTTTCTTTCAGTAAATCATACATATATTTAAAATACTCATTATGTCCACCTTGATACGATGTCATCGCTATGGCATTTGCATCTTCTTGAATAGCAGTATTTACAACTTCTTCAACACTACGATCATGACCTAAATGTATCACCTCAACTCCAGTTGATTGTATAATACGACGCATAATATTTATGGCTGCATCGTGTCCATCGAAAAGAGAAGCTGCGGTTACAATACGAACTTTATTTTTAGGCTGGTAAGGAGGAATTTGCTGCATGTATAATTTGTATGATTTTTTGAGGTGCAAATTTACGAAATTCGCAGTAATAATTAAGATGATTAAATATTTATCATTTCATGAAGTTTTGTGATTCATTCTGAATAAATAAAATGGATGCTTTATCTTTGGCATACTTTTCGAATAGAAATAGAAAAATAAAAACATACCATGATGATTAAAAAATTCGCTTTATTCTGCTTAGTGTTAACTACGTTTTCTTGTGCTGAACTACAACAAGTAGTTAATAGTTTACCTAATGAAACTGGAAACAATCCTCTAGATATTGCTGGTGGATTGCGTCAAGCTCTTGATTTTGGTATTGATAAACAAGTAACAAAACTTACTCAGAAAGATGGTTTTTACAAAAACAACCTTGTTAAAATATTATTACCAGAAGAATTACGTAAAGTTGACAAAGCGTTACGTGATATTGGATTAAGTAGCCTTGCTGATGATGGTTTAAAAGCTATTAATCGTGCAGCCGAAGATGCTGTAAAAGAAGCAACACCTATTTTTGTGAATGCCGTAAAAGACATCACTTTTACAGATGCAAAAAACATTTTACTTGGTAATGATCGAGCTGCAACTAGTTATTTACAAGGCAAAACGAATTCAGCTTTATACAGTAAATTTAATCCTGTGATCCAAAACTCATTTGGTAAAGTAGGTGCTGATCAAATCTGGGAAAACATTATTAATCGTTATAATACTATTCCTTTTGTGAATCAAGTAAATCCAGATTTAACTGATTACGTAACAAATCAGGCCTTAAAAGGAGTGTATAAAATGATCGCTGTGGAAGAAAAAAACATTAGAACTAAAGTTTCTTCAAGAACTACAACTTTATTGCAAAAAGTATTTGCAATGCAAGATTAATGTAAGGTTTTAAAGTAGGTAAAGGCATCTTTTAATCGAGAGCCATACCAACTAAAATATTCACCATCTACTAAAAGCACTTCTTTTTGAAGTGCTTTTTTTAATTCAACTAGATCTTTTTCTTTAAAAGGATAAGGTTCAGAAGAAAGTAAAATAAGTTCTGCTTCTTTTAAGTTTTCTAAAGAGATTTCAGGATATCTTGAAGTTTCATTTTGAAGGATATTTTCAAACTTATTGAGTATTAACAAATCTTGAATAAACGTTTTATTTCCTACACCCATATATGGATTTTTCCAAATTAGGTAGGCTACTTTTTTTACTGGAAAATCTGATATAAAATTATGAAATTCCATCATTTCAACATGAACCTCAGCTATCATTTTTTCAGCTTTTTCAGCAACATTAAACACCTCACCTAGAAGATGGATCATTTCAAGACTTTCTTCAATCGTTTCAATATCACTGATCCAAACTGGTGCGATTTTTTGAAGTTCTTCCACCATTTCTAGTGTGTTTTCTTCTTTATTACAAATGATTAAATCTGGAGAAAGCCTTTTAATTTTATTGTAGTTAGCTTTCTTAGTTCCACCAACAACAGTGATTTCCTCTCTAAGATTTTTAGGATGAACACAAAATTTAGTGATACCAACTAGTTGTTTTCTTAGTCCTAAATCTACTAATAGCTCCGTTTGTGAAGGCACCAAAGAAATAATTCTAGTTGGTGTTTTAGAAAGTGTAATTTCTCTATTAAGTTGGTCTTTATAAACCATCGATGATTTCCTTCATTTGTGTCTGAAGGTGATTTGCTTCACGAGCAGCAGCTTCAGCAAAATCTAAATCGTTTGAAGCATATATAATCCCTCTTGAAGAGTTAATAAGTAAACCAATATCTTTGGTTATTCCATAATGACATACATCTTTTAGGTTTCCACCTTGCGCTCCAACTCCTGGAACTAACAAAAAACTATTTGGAACAATTTTTCTAATTTCTTTAAAATATTCAGCTTTGGTTGCTCCAACAACATACATCAAATTCTCACTATTTTTCCAAGATTTAGAAGTTTCCAACACTGTTTTATACACTTCAGTTTCATTTATTTTTTGAGTCTGAAAATCGAATGCTCCTTGATTTGATGTTAAGGCTAGTAAAATAGTGTGTTTATCTTCAAAAGCTAGAAATGGCTCGATAGAATCTTTCCCCATATAGGGCGCCACTGTTACTGAATCAAATCCTAAATCTTCGAAAAAAGCTTTCGCATACATAGAAGATGTATTTCCAATATCTCCACGTTTTGCATCTGCAATTGTATAAATTTCAGGATAGGTAGCATTTAAATATTGAATGGTTTTCTCTAAAGACTTCCAACCTTTTAAACCATAGGCTTCATAAAAAGCTGTATTAGGTTTATAAGCAACTGCCAAGTGATGTGTTGCATCAATTATTGCTTTATTGAATTCGAAAATTGGATCTTCTTCATTTAAAAGAAAAGAAGGAATTTTACTAATATCTACATCTAATCCAATACAAAGAAATGATTTCTTTCTTTTAATTTCAGCAATTAATTGTTGTGTTGTCATGTTTCAATTAAAACGTTTCGCCAGTCTCTTTTAACTTCTCTGTATTATTTACCAATTGTAATTCGTCAATAATTTTTTGAATATCACCATCGATAATATTACCTAAATCGTATAAAGTTAGATTGATTCTATGATCTGTGACTCTACCTTGTGGATAATTATACGTTCTAATTTTAGCAGAACGATCTCCACTAGTAACCATAGAACCACGTTTTAAAGCGTCTTCAGCTTGCTTTTTAGCCAACTCTAAATCGTATAATCTAGAACGCAATACTTTAAATGCTTTCTCTTTGTTTTTATGTTGTGATTTTTGGTCTTGACATTGAGCTACAAGTCCTGTAGGTGTATGAGTTAAACGAACTGCAGAATATGTAGTATTTACAGATTGACCTCCAGGTCCAGAAGAACAGAAGTAATCGATACGTACATCTTTCATTTCAATTTGAACATCAAATTCTTCCGCTTCTGGAAAAACCATTACAGTTGCAGCACTTGTATGTACTCTACCTTGAGTTTCAGTTTGCGGAACACGTTGTACACGATGCACACCTGCTTCAAACTTCAATACTCCATACACATCAGCCCCTTCAATCTCTAATTGGATTTCTTTAAACCCTCCACTTGTACCTTCACTAAAATCTACTACACTTGTTCTCCAACCTCTACCTTCACAGTATTTTGTATACATTCTGAAAAGATCACCTGCAAAAATACTTGCTTCATCTCCACCAGTACCTGCACGAATTTCCATTACTGCATTTTTGGCGTCTTCAGGATCTTTAGGAATTAATAAGAACTTAATTTCTTCTTCTAGTTGAGGAATCCTTGTTTTAGATTCATCCATTTCCATTTTGGCCATTTCAACCATTTCGGCATCACTACCGTCTTTGATGATTTCATCAGCTTCTTCAATACTATTAGTAAGGGAAATGTATTCTTCTCTCTTTTTCATTAATATGCTAAGGTCTTTATATTCCTTATTTAACTGAACATATCTCTTTTGATCTGTAATAATATCGGGCTGAATGATTAAATCACTTACCTCATCAAAACGTTGTTTTACTATTTGAAGTTTTTCTAACATAGATTCCTTATAATCGTGCGAAATTACAATTTTTTCAAGAATTTTATAGTCTGTTTTCTACAATAGATTGATTCTCTATTTCAATTTTAAATGGTCTTCTAAAGGAGAATTAATTAGGAAAAGTTTAATGGATAACGTAAACCCAATAATCAACAATCCTATAGATATAGCTAAGGAGATAGTTCCAAATGCTATTTCATAATACCAGAGCCCCCTAAATATTTCAGAAAAAATTAAGCTCAAAATTAAAAAAAAAGCCAAAATACTGTATTTATTACTATACTCATGATTATACCACAATGCAAATAGGCATAGTATTAGACTACCATAAGCCATTGCTAATAATAAAGAGTAATGCAACACACTTAAAGTTAAACCTCTCATTTTTTCAAGAAATTCAAACATAATATATCCATTGATTAAAAAAACCACGAATAATATTACTATAAAGAAAAGGTATTTTTTTTCAAATTTTATTTTATTATTAATTGCTTTAATAAAACATATAATAATTGCCAGGTTTGAAATCATCGCAAGAACTGCAAAAATATTATACTCATACAATATTGTTGATGAATTTGTGATAATTGAAAAAGCAAACAAAACATAGAATAACCTATTCTTACTATTTAATTGAATAAATATGGCAAAGTATATTAAACATATAAATAACCTAAATATTCTTGCCGAAAGCTGATCGAAATTTATATAAACATACATAGCTGCACAGAAAAGCAAAATACCTAAACTTGTTATGAGCCATGGCTAATATTTATGTGTAAAAAAGCTTTTCAATGAATGTAGTTGTTTTATCTAATCTA